>JAIRZC010000041.1 GCA_031267455.1 Accumulibacter sp.
CGCCAGTCAATGCCTGCTCCAATACGAGGCGAAACGAAAAATTCACCGCGTGGGTCGCCGCGGACTTGAAACGCGACCCGTCGGATCGGGTCGTCGGCTTCAACAAGATGCCTGGGCTCGATGTCTATTATGCAGCCGACCCGTGCTACGAGGAAAAAGCGCGTTCTCTGCGACCTTTTTTTTATCGGTGGTCGATGCGCTATCGGCATTTTTCCACATACGAGCGGGCCGTATTCGACGCGAAAGGAAAAACGGAAATCCTGATGATCTCGGATGCGCAGCGCCCGTTTTTCGTCAAGCATTATGGCACGTCGCCCGAGCGTTTTCATCTTCTTCCCCCAGGAGTCACGCGCGACCGGCGCGCACCGCCGAACGCGGTCGCCGTTCGCGCCGAATTCCGCCGCGAATTCAGCCTGATGAATGAAGATCTGTTGATCGTTCAGGTCGGTTCGGGATTCAAGACGAAAGGTCTGGATCGCAGCCTCAAGGCCGTCGCCGCCTTGCCCGCCACGTTGCGCGCGCGCGTCCATTTGATGGTGATCGGCCAAGACGATCCCGCGCCTTTCCTGCCTCAGATCAAGGCGCTTTGCCTCGATACGCGGGTAGTGATATTTGAAGGGCGCGACGACATCCCGCGCTTTCTGCTCGGCGCCGACCTTCTGATTCATCCTGCGTACAATGAGAACACGGGAACGGTTCTTCTCGAAGCGATGGCGGCGGGTTTGCCGGTACTCGTAACGGATGTCTGCGGTTACGCGCCTCATGTCACCGAGGCAAACGCCGGATGTGTCCTCGCAAGCCCCTTCGACCAAGGGGCGCTCGACGCTACTCTTGCATCGATGCTTGCAGACGACCAAGCGCGCCACGTCTGGTCGCGCAATGGCCTCGATTACGCGGACAATACCGACCTGTATTCGATGCCCGAACGCGCCGCGGATATCATATTGGCGGATCGCGCACGATGAAACTCGTTCTCGGCGAACCTTTCCTGTCGCTCTGGCGCGGTAAAGATCCATTTGTCGAGGTCGAAAAACTGCAGGGCAAAATTTTCCGCGACATGAAAGTCCGCCGCACGTTGCGTGTGGAAATCGACGGCCGAGGTTATTTCGTGAAAATCCATCGCGGTTGCAGTTGGTGGGAGATCGTCAAAAACCTGCTCACGCTCAAACTCCCGGTACTCGGCGCGGCGCAGGAGTGGAAAGCGCTCGAACGCTTGCATCAGGCCAAAATTCCCACCATGACGGTAGCGGCTTTCGGCGAGCGCGGGAGCAACCCGGCGCGCAGGCATTCGTTCATCATTACCCGAGAAATAGCGCCTTCGGTTGATCTGGAGACCTTTGCGCGCGCCGCGCCGCCGTCGCTGGCCCTGAAACGCGCGCTGATCAAGAAGGTTGCGGAAATTGTCGGCGTGATGCACCGTGCCGGCGTCAATCATCGTGATTGCTATATCTGCCACTTTTTGCTCTCTGGCGATTCATCGCCGGAAGCATCTTCACTCGCGCTGATCGACCTCCACCGCGCGCAGGTGCGCGCCGCCGTTCCGAAGCGTTGGCGCGACAAGGATCTGGCGGCGCTTTATTTTTCGATCATGGAAATCGGAATGACGCGACGCGACAGGCTGCGTTTCCTGCGAGATTATTTCGGACACCCCCTGCGCGAAATTCTACGCGAGGAACCAGACCTTTTCCCGCTACTGGAAAAAAAAATGCTAAAACTATACCTACGCAAACAACGCTATGGCGACGCGCTATGACAAATCGCACGTCGCGCACAAAACCCGTTTGGAACGAAATACCATGGCACTGAATCCGAAAGCGTTGCTCGTTCGCGCGAAAGAAACCTTGCTGCTTCCGAACGATTTAGATGACGCCGATCTTGCGCGCGTCATCGGGTCGATCGCAACGCCGGGCGTCGATCATGCTGACCTCTATTTTCAGTACAGCCGCTCGGAAGCATGGAGTCTCGAAGAAGGCATCGTCAAGTCAGGAAGTTTCAATATCGATCAGGGTGTCGGCGTTCGCGCCGTTTCCGGCGAAAAGACGGCGTTTGCGTATACGGATGACTTGAACCTGTCCTCGATCGCCGACGCGGCATCGGCAGTTCGCGCGATTTCGGCGGCCGGGCAAGACGTCCGGATAAAAACCACCTCGAAGCTTAAATTCTCAAAGTCCGCGAGGCGCGAACTCTACGCACCGATCGACCCCTTGCCTTCGCTTGACGCAGAGTCCAAGGTGGGACTTTTGGAAAAACTGGAAAGCTACGCGCGTGCCGAAAACGCGCGCGTGATCCAAGTTATGGCATCAATTGCCGGCGAATACGAAATCGTACTTGTCGCGCGGAGCGACGGCGCGATAGCCGCCGACGCGCGCCCGCTCGTGCGTGTTTCCCTGACAGTCATCGTCGAAGGCACGAACGGACGCCGCGAGCAGGGCTCGTTCAGTGGCGGTGGACGGACCGATTACGCGTGTTTCGATGACGATACGCTCCGCGCCTACGCGCGGAGCGCGGTACATCAAGCACTTGTCAATCTC
>JAIRZC010000046.1 GCA_031267455.1 Accumulibacter sp.
TTTTCGGCGGGTTTGCCTTCTCCAGGCAAATTCGATACCCTGAAGACAAGATCATCGAATTTTCGGTGAATCCTTCCATTTCCGAATCGTCGGCGACTGCCTTGATATCGCTTTGCCGGACTGCCGCGACTGTGTTGCCGGCGATCTGCGAATGGAATCACAGACTTTAAAGGAAGAGGTGTCCTATGTGTGAATATACCGAACAGGCCTGCGCGAACAAGAAAAAACTTGTCATCGATCTAAGGAAAGTCATCGACGACGCCGACGAAATCCTGCGCGAGACCGCAGGCGTCGCCGGCGAGAAAATCGCGGTTTTGCGCGAACGCATCTCCGAGCGCCTGGACGACGCGAAAGCCCGGCTCGAAGTGGTCGAAGACCAGCTCGTCGACAAAACCAAGGTCGTTGCGCAAGCCGCTGACGACTTTGTCAACGAGTCGCCCTGGCATGCGGTCGGTGTCGCTGCTGGCATTGGCGTCCTGCTCGGCATCCTGGTCGGGCGCCGCTGAATTCGAGCCTTTCATGGTCGGAGATACCAAGCGCCTCGACCCGACGGAGCATGGCCTCTTTTCTTCACTAAAAGTCGTCCTCTCTTCGTTGCTGGAAAGCGTCGGGGCGCGGCTGGAGCTTCTCGCCAACGAGATTCAGGAAGAAAAGCTGCGTTGCGTCAACCTGGCGTTGCTCGCGCTGGGCACGGTGTTCTGTCTTGGCGCTGCCGGCCTGGTCGGTGTTTTTTTCCTGACGGTATTGTTCTGGGAAAATCGCGCGGCCTTGCTTGGCATGCTTGGCATCGCATTCGCCTTGACCGGCGTCATTCTGGCGGCCTTGCTCAGGCGCGCGCTAACACGGCCGCGCGGGATTTTCGAGGCAAGCCTTTCCGAACTGCGTGAAGACATCCGGCAATTGAAGGGAATCACGGATTCGAATGGCGACGCTGAGTGAAATCCACATTCGGCGCGGTCGCCTCCTGGAACGCATCGCCGCCCAGCGCGCGCGGTTGCGTGACGGCGCGCGACCGATTCGCCGGGTACTCGACAAGGCCGATTCCGCCATCGCGGGTGTCCACGCCGGTGTCGCCTGCATCAAACAGCGTCCCTGGGTACTCGGCCTGTTCGCCGCGACGATGTTTGCCTTGAAGGGCAGGCGCTTCTTCCGTGTGCTAAAACGCGGTTTCCTCGTCTGGAAGGCCTGGGTTTCGCTGCGCGACAACCTGCGCGACGGTCGCTACTTCGGTTTGGACAAGCTGATTTTCTGGCTTCAGTGAAGGTCTTGCGGCGCGTTCAGGCCGCGCCGCAAGCCTCGAAGTGCGCGCGCATCTTCTGCATGGCCCTGGTTTCGATCGGCCGGATGCGTTCCGCCGAAACGCCGAACTCGGTCGCGAGGTCCTGTAGCGTCGCCGGTTCGTCCGCGAGCCAGCGCGCCTCGACGATACGATGGCTACGATCGTCGAGCGCGTGCAGGGCTGCCTGCAAACCCGGCCCTTGCAAATGATCGTTGGCGCGTCTCTCCAGGACGTGGACGGGCTCGTTGCGCCGATCCTCCAAATAAACGATTGGCGAAAAACCGTCTTCATCGCTCTTTTCGAGCGACTGGTCATGTCCTGAGAGCCGTGTCTCCATTTCGACGACTTCCTCGGGTTTGACGCCGAGTTTTTGTGAAATGTCCTCGATCTGCGCAGGCGTCAGAACTTCATTCGTCGGCTTCATTCCACGCAGATTGAAAAACAGCTTGCGTTGCGCCTTTGTCGTCGCCAGTTTGACCATGCGCCAGTTCCTGAGCACGTATTCGTGAATCTCGGCCTTGATCCAGTGAATGGCGAATGAAACCAGCCGGACGCCGCGCGCCGGATCGAAGCGTTTGACGGCCTTCATCAGTCCGATGTTACCTTCCTGAATCAGGTCGGCATGCGGTAACCCATATCCCAAATAGCCACGCGCAATCGAGATGACCAGCCGCAGATGCGAAAGAACCAGTCGGCGCGCCGCTTCCAGATCGTTCTTTTCGCGGAAACACTTGGCCAAACGGAATTCTTCCTCTTCCGTCAGGATCGGAAAGCGTTTCGCCGCCTGGATATAGACATCGAGATTGCCTACGGCGGAAATTGCCGGGAAAGTCAAGGCTTGTGTCATGTGGTTTCCATCTCCTTGGGCACTATATTAGCACTCTTATGTATGGAGTGCTAATATTTTATCGTCTTCTCGCGAACAACGCGGAAATCGAAGGAACGGATCTCAAGCGCCTTTTTTCAGGTGTACCGCTACCGACAATTGCGCACCCAACCAACCGAGGAGAGCGCCGATTCCGGTCAATCGCCCCACGAGCGCGAAATCAAGGCCATGCGGCGCCCAACGACCACCGTAGAGCGCAACGAGCTCATCCAACGTGCTGGAAAGAAGGCCGGCTCCCAACAGGATGAGCGCCGCGGCGAAAAGCCCGCCGAGCAGGCCCTGCAAAAAACCGAAATACTGGAAAGGCCGTCGGACGAAAGCATTCGTCGCGCCGATCAAACGGGCGATTTCGATTTCATCCGCCTGCGCAAGGATTTGCAGACGAATCGTATTGAAGGTGACGATGATCAGCGCGCCCCCGAACAGGCTCGCGAGCATCAGGATCATGAGGCGACCGATCCGAAGGAAAACGTCGAGGCGTCGCACCCATTCAGAGTCCAGCTGCACATGCTCGACTTCCGGCCAGCTCGAAAAGGTTTTTGCCAGATTTTCGACCATTTCGGGACGAACATCTTCGGGCTCGACGATAAATGCATCGGGCAGCGGATTTTTCGGCAGGGATGCGAGAATTTCCGGAACGCCTTCGATCGCCTTGAGCCGCTCCAAGGCTTCATCGCGTGGAACAAAGCGCCAGTTTCCGACATGCGCCATACGCAAACGCAGTTCGATTTCGTCGAAAGCCCGCCTGTCTGCCGAAGACGCCATGAAAAGGCTGATCTGTTGGGCTTTCGGCGCGCCGCCCGCCAGATCGCGCAGATTGTCGAGGATGATCCCGCTGGCGGCGGGTAATGCCAAAGCCGTGCCAATCACGATCAGCGAGAGGATCGTTCCGAGCGGCGATGCAAACAGTTTTCGCACCGCATCGCCAAAGGCCGAGGCGTGCTGGGTCAAAAAGCGCCTCATCCGTCGCTCCCCAGAATCCGCCCATGGTCGAGGCGCAGAATGCGCGGCGAAAGGCGGGAAACCCATTGCGGATCGTGTGTCGCGACGATCAGCGTGACGCCGACCTGATGAAAAGCACGAAATATCTCAAGAATCCCCGCGGCCGAATCCGCGTCGAGGTTCGTCGTCGGCTCGTCGGCCAGCAAAATCGACGGCCTGTTGACGACGGCGCGCGCAATGGCCAGGCGCTGTTGCTCACCACCCGACAGAGTCAAAAGATTCGCTTTTTCGCGATTCAGCAGGCCAACCTTGTCGAGCGCGGCGCGAGCGCGGCGCAAGGCTTCATTGGCGGGAAGGCCGACGATTTTCATCGGAAGCAGGACATTGTCAATCGCGTTTCGGTCGAACAAAAGCTTTTGATCCTGGAAAACCAAGCCGAAACTCCGCCGCAAAAAGGGAATCGCGCTTTTGCGCAGCGCGGCGAGGTTTTGCCCGTTTACGATGATGCTACCTGTCGTCGGACGCTCGATCGCCGCAAGCAGACGGAAGAGCGTCGTCTTCCCTGCGCCGGAACGTCCCGTGATAAATACCATTTCGCCGGTACCGATGTCGAAGCTGACTTCCTTGATCGCATCGATGCCTTGGGGATAACGCTTGGAAAGCGCGCGTGCGCGAATCATGTTTATTCGAAAATCGCTTCGACGAAGTCGCGCGCGACAAAGGGGCGCAAATCGTCGATTCGCTCCCCGACGCCAATGAATCGAACCGGCTTGGGGTATTGCCGCGCGATCGCGGCGACGATCCCTCCTTTGGCGCTTCCATCGAGTTTGGTGATGATCAGGCCGTCTACGCCGATGGCCTTGTCGAAAGCATCCATCTGCCGCAAGGCATTCTGCCCAAAATTTGCGTCGATCACGAGCAATGTTTCGTGCGGCGCGCCGGGGTTCGCCTTGCCGATCACGCGCCGAACCTTGGTTATTTCTTCCATCAGATTGATCTGTGTCGGAAGGCGTCCGGCGGTATCGGCGAGGACGACATCGATCCCGCGCGCCCTTGCCGATGTAATCGCGTCGAAAATCACCGCCGCCGGGTCCCCGGATGCCTGGGAAACGACAGTAACGCCATTGCGCTCGCCCCAGGCTTGCAGCTGCTCGCGCGCGGCAGCACGGAAAGTATCGCCCGCGGCAAGCAACACCGAACGTCCGTGCGCCTGAAAATACTTCGCCAGCTTTCCGATCGATGTCGTCTTCCCCGCGCCGTTGACACCGGCGAGCAGGATGATGAAAGGCTTGTGCGTGGAAACATCGAGTGGTTTTTCAAGCGGAAGAAGCAATTCGAGAAATGCTTCTTTCAGTGCGCCCCGTATTTTTTCCGGCGTCTCGGCGCCCTCGCGCTTGACACGTCTTTTCAATTCGTCGAGCAGGTATTCGGTTGCGTCGATTCCGGCATCACTCGAAATGAGCAGGGTTTCGAGCGATTCGAGCAGATCGTCGTCGACCCTTGCGCGGGAAAAAACCGATTTGACCTGCCTGCCGAACTGCGCGCGCGTTTTCGACAGGCCGACTTTCAGACGTTCATGCCAACCGGATACTGGCTGCGCACCTTCCTCACCGTTTCCGGATTCGGAGTCGGCCTGAACGTGGGATCCCCTGAAAAATTCGAACATATCGCTTCAATCCATGCCTGGCATGGACAGACAAAAGCACACGCGGAAACCAACACCTCCCGCGCGAACCCCATTCCATGGCAGGGGCTCGAACCGGAGATCGCTTGCGCTGAATATTTTCGCTTCTGGAATGTTTGCCAAATGTTTGTCAAATGAGTGATGTTATTATTCCGATACCGGTAGATTCTATCAGAAGCGATCTCGATAAATCATGCTCAAAATTCACCACCCCCTGTGCTGGCTCGTTTTTTTGCTTGGGCTTGCCTCCGCTTTCCCAGCGGTAAGCGCCGACACTTACGAACACCAACTCTCCAATGGTCTCCGCATCATCGTCAGGGAAGACCGCCGCGCGCCGACCGTCGTGCACATGATCTGGTACCGCGTCGGCAGCATGGATGAAACCAATGGAACGACGGGGGTCGCGCATCTGCTCGAACACATGATGTTCAAGGGTACGCCTACTTTCGGTCCCGGCGAATTCAGCCGTATCGTCACCCGCGTCGGCGGACGTGACAACGCGTTTACTGGCAAGGACTACACAGCCTACTTCCAGCAGATACCGAAGCAGCAACTCGACCGAATGATGCATCTCGAGGCCGACCGGATGCGCCATCTGACACTGGATCCGAAAGAGTTCGAACAGGAAATCAAGGTCGTCATGGAAGAACGCCGCACGCGTACCGATGATAGGCCGCTGGCCCTCCTCGCCGAACACGCTTTCGCGGCCGCCTTCCAGGCCCATCCTTACCGCGCGCCTGTCATCGGCTGGATGAACGACTTGGAAAACATGACCGTTTACGACGCCCGAGCCTGGTATGAACGCTGGTATCTGCCGGGCAACGCCTATGTCGTCGTCGTCGGCGATGTCGATCACCGCGATGTTTTCGCTCTCGCGGAGCGTCATTACGGCACCTTGAAGCCACGTGCGCTTCCCGATCGCAAACCGCAGACCGAGCCGCCGCAACGAGGTTTGCGGCGGCTTATCGTCAAGGCGCCCGCAAAGTTGCACGCTGTCCTGATGGCATACAAGGTCCCGGTAATCCGCGACATCGAGAACGACACCGATCCTTTTGCGCTCGAAGTGCTTTCGGCGATTATGGGCGGGCACGACACAGGTCGCCTTACACGCGGCCTGGTCCGCCAAGAGAGGCTTGCCGCTTCGGCGAGCGCCGGATACGATGCGATCTCGCGCGGCCCGGGGCTTTTCTATTTACGCGGATCGCCGAGTGAAGGGAAAACACGCGCCGAACTCGAAGCGGGCTTCCGCTCCGAAATCACGAAAATCGCCGAAAACGGCGTGAGCGAGGAGGAATTGGCGTATATCCGGAATCGACTCGTCGCCGCCCAAATTTATAAACTCGATTCGATGTTCGGTCAGGCCATGGAAATCGGGGAACTCGAGGCCTCAGGTCTTTCGTTCCGTGACGAAAACCGCATAATCGAGAAATTCAAGGCTGTTACTGCGGACGATGTGAAAGCCGTCGCGCGAAAGTATTTTGGTGACGATTCCCTCACCGTCGCCGAACTCGACCCGCAACCGCTATCCGAAACGACGCCGCGCAAAACGGCTTTGCCTTGACTCACTGAAAACGAGCCCATAATGACAAATTTTTCCGGTTTTCCCCCCGCTTACTCTTTACGGAAAGGCGTTACACGCATTGGCAGAGAGCGCCTCGGCAGGTGGTCGGCGCTGCTTCCTCTCGCGGGCATGAAGCCCGTTGCGTCGAAGACGCATCGCAGTATCCCCGCAGGACGATACTCGCGGATGCGGAAAACCGCGGTATCCGCTCCCGGGGTACGTCCAAAAATCGTCAGAATCCTGTTCCTCGTACTTTCCTTTCTGGGGTCCCAGCTCGCCGAAGGCGCTGTCGAAATCGCGCATTGGGTCGCGCCGTCGGGCGCGCGTGTTTTTTTCGTCGAAACACGTAAGCTTCCGATCCTGGATGTGC
>JAIRZC010000124.1 GCA_031267455.1 Accumulibacter sp.
GGGCACTTCAATGTCGCGGACGTCATCCGCGTTCTCAGGCAGAGCGAAACCTACGAAGCCCTGCTCAATTCGCTCTTCCTTTCATCCGGCGTCACGGTGACGGGAACGCTGATCGGAACCTTCTTCGCCTGGCTCGTCACGCGAACCGACCTGCCTTTCAAAAAGACGATGAAGCTTCTCTTCCTCGTGCCCTTCATGCTTCCCGCCTTTATTGGAGCGCTCGCGTGGAAAATGTTGCTTTCACCGCGCGCGGGCTATATCAATCGCCTTTTCATGGATGTCCTCGGCTTCGACGGCCCGATTTTCGACATCTATACCTACGCAGGGATCATCCTCGTCGAGACGATGTACCTCTTTCCCTTCGTTTTCATCCAGGTGAGCGGCGCACTCGAACGCATGGACCCAACGCTCGAAGAATCGGCGCGGATTTCCGGCGCCGATCTTTTCACGATCACGCGGAAGATAACGATTCCGCTCGTCCTTCCGTCGATCCTTTCCGGCGCGTTGCTGATCATGCTTTATTCGATGGCGCACTTCGGGACGGTCGCCGTCCTGGGGGTCGAAACCGGGATCTACAACATCCCGACGCTGATCTATGAAAAAATCCACCAGAGCGCGGGAAGCTTCGACTCGATCCGGACGGCGACCGTGCTCGCGACTGTCCTCGTCATTACCGCGGCGTTCATCTTGTGGCTTCAGAACCGCGTTCTGAGCCAGGGGCGTTACCAGATCATCGCCGGAAAGAGTTTTCGCCCCTCCGAACTCAAGTTGCGCCGCTGGCGCATTCCGATGCTCGTTTTCTGCATGCTCTACATCGGGCTGACGATCGTGCTCCCGACGGTGACCATCTTTCTGGTCGGTGGCTTGAGGACTTACGGCCTGCCCTTCGTTTCGGCAAACATGACTTGGGAAAACTACCGGTACATCCTCTTTGAATGGGATCTGACGCGCGACGCGATATGGAACAGCGTCTCCCTCGGTCTTTCAGCCGCGCTGATCACGATGTTCGCGGGCGTCATCATTTCTTACGTCATCGTCAAGATGAAGGTGCGCGGGAAGGGCTTCCTCGAATTCCTCGGCATGCTGCCTTTCTCCGTTCCGGGGTCGGTGATCGCGCTGGGCGTCATTTTGGCGTGGAGCGGAAAGTACGGGATCAACCTCTACAACACGGTCTGGATCATCCTCGTCGCCTATGTCGCGCGTTATATGGCGTTTTCGCTGAAAGCCAACTCGGCCGCGCTCGAACAGGTACACGATTCGCTCGTCGAAGCGGCGCGCGCATCGGGTGCAACGATGTGGCAGGCGTTGAAAGATGTCGTGATTCCCCTCGTCCGCCCCGGAATGATGGCCGCTTTTTTTCTGATCTTTCTTCCGGCGCTCCGCGAGCTGACCGTCTCGGTGCTTCTCTACGGCCCGACGACGCGGACGATAGGCGTCGCAATCTACACGCTCAACGAGGACGGCGAAACGGTCTACTCCGCCGCGCTGGCCGGAATCGCGCTCGTCATCATCGTGACCGGGGAAATCCTGATCAAGCGGCTCGTCGCCGGGAAGAACAACGCCTAGGAAAAAACGATGGCCTATATCGAACTGCGCCAGGTAAGCAAGTATTTCGGCGAGGTCGTCGCTGTCGACAGGCTTGACCTTGGGATCGAGCAGGGCGAGTGCATCGCGATGCTTGGCCCGTCGGGCTGTGGAAAAACGACGACCTTGCGGATGGTCGCCGGTTTCGAGGACCTCGACGACGGCGAAATCCGCGTTGGGGAGCGCTGCCTCTCCTCAAAGAAGAAAAACTTTTATGTTCCGCCAGAAGACCGCAATTTCGGCATGGTTTTTCAGGCTTTTGCCGTCTGGCCGCATCTGTCGATTTACGAAAACGTTGCTTTCCCGCTCAGGATCCGCAAATTGCCGAAGGAAGAGATCGAAAAACGCACGAAAGAAGCGCTCGAGCATACGAATCTCTTTCAAATCGCTTCGGAGCATCCCGATGATCTTTCGGGCGGCGGGAAGCAGCGTGTCGCGCTGGCGCGCGCGCTCGCGATACGTCCAGACGTAATGCTGCTCGACGAGCCGCTTTCAAGCCTCGACCCGCATTTCCGGGAGGAAATGCGTTTCGAGATCAAGGACCTTCAGCGCCGCTTCGGTTTTTCGATCCTCTACGTCACGCACGACCAATCCGAAGCGATGGCGCTTTCCGATCGGATTCTCGTGATGCGACTGGGCGTCGCGCAGCAGACCGGAACACCGCTCGAAGTCTATGGAAAGCCTGCAAACCGCTTCGTCTTCGAGTTCATCGGCCTGTCGTCCTTCATCGAAACCGCTTTCGACGCCGATGCGATGCGGATCGGCGGCGAGTCGCATCCCTGGCCGAACGGCGTTCGACCCTCACAGGAAATACGCGCTAGCGGGCGTGGCATTCTCGCCGTGCGTCCCTTCGAGATCGAATTTCTCGATCCGGCGTCCAGGAAAGGTATTCCCGGCGTCGTGACGCGCAAAATTTTTCTGGGCGAAACAATCGATTATCGCGTACAAGTCAACGAAACCGAAGTTCGCGTACAAAAAACCCGACGCGAACCCGGTCCCGCGGTTGGCGAAAACGTCAAGCTGGGATTCCCTCGTCCGCACTGGTATCCCATCGGTGGCGATTGATTGCGCACCCAAGCGGTACGCGCGACTGCGATTGTCGGGTCAAATGGAACGACTCGGGGGCGCGGGTCGATTTGTTGTCATTTCATCAAAAACTCACTCCGGTTGGAAAACC
>JAIRZC010000159.1 GCA_031267455.1 Accumulibacter sp.
AGGCGAATCCCCTCGCGCGCGACAAGAAGGCGAGTCCGCGTGTTCTCACGATTACGCAGGGGACTTACGACGGCATCCTTTACAACGTCGAAGAAATCAAAGAAATCCTCGATGGAAGGATCGATACGCTGCACTTCGACGAAGCTTGGCTGCCGCACGCCGCTTTCCACGATTTCTACGGCGACTACCATGCGATCGGCGCGGGCCGGTCACGCTGCAAGCACTCGATGGTCTTTTCGACGCAGTCGACGCACAAGCTGCTTGCAGGCCTCTCGCAGGCTTCCCAAATACTCGTCCAGAATTCCGAGGACCGCGAGCTCGACCGGAATATTTTCAACGAAGCCTATCTGATGCATACCTCGACTTCGCCTCAGTATGCGATCATTGCTTCGTGCGATGTTGCGGCGGCAATGATGGAAGCGCCCGCCGGAAAAGCACTCGTCGAAGAATCAATTGCCGAGGCGCTCGACTTCCGGCGCGCGATGCGGAAAATCGAGGAAGAATGGGGCAAAGACGACTGGTGGTTCAAGGTCTGGGGGCCCGACGACCTCTCCGAAGAAGGCATCGAAGAGCGCGAATCGTGGATGCTCAATCCGGGTGACCACTGGCACGGCTTCGGTAGGCTATCCGAGGGGTTCAACATGCTTGACCCGATCAAGGCGACGGTAATCACGTCCGGCCTCGACGTAGACGGCGACTTCGGCGACTGGGGAATTCCCGCGGCTATCGTGACAAAGTACCTCGCGGAACATGGCGTCATCGTCGAAAAATGCGGGCTTTATTCCTTTTTCATCATGTTCACGATCGGAATCACAAAAGGGCGATGGAACACGATGGTCGCGGAATTGCAACAGTTCAAGGACGATTACGACAAGAACCATCCCCTGTGGAAAGTGCTTCCCGAATTCGTCGCTGAGCATCCGTGCTACGAAGGCGTCGGACTCAAGGAACTTTGCCACATGATTCACGCGCTGTATTCCGTAAACGATGCTGCGCGGCTGACGACCGAGATGTATTTGTCCGACATGACACCCGCGATGAAGCCAGCCGACGCTTTCGCGAAAATGACGCACCGCGAGATCGACCGCGTTCCGATCGACAATCTCGAGGGGCGTATCACGAGTACCCTGCTCACGCCTTATCCTCCGGGAATCCCCCTCTTGATCCCCGGAGAACGCGTCAACGCTACGATCGTCCGCTACCTTCAGTTCGCTCGCCGCTTCAATGAACAGTTCCCAGGCTTCGAGACGGATATTCACGGCCTCGTCAAGGAGATTGAGAACGGGAAGGCGGAGTATTACGTCGATTGCGTTCGGCAGGATCCCTGATTTCCGAGACGCCGGCCCGAGGCTTATTTTTTTGTGTCACTCGCGATTCACGTTGAAACGAGTCGCCTCCAGAGTTCAGCGCCTTCTATATTCGACAAAAGCAAACTCCGACTCCGTACCGGTGGTCAGAACAGATTCGCGCAACACTTCTTCCCATGCGTCCGTGTCGATTTCGGGGAAGAAAGCGTCGGCCCTGGGATGGTCGGCGACTTCGGTCAGATAAAGCCGATGGGCGATCGGCATCGCCTGGCGGTAAAGCTCCGCCCCGCCGATGACGAATATCTCGGGCGCATCAGAAACCGCGAGGAGCGCGTCTTCGAGTGAGGCCGCAAGGAGCGCCCCGCGCGCCGAATACTCCCGATTGCGGCTCACGACGACATTCAAGCGCCCTGGAAGCGGACGAAAAGCCTTTGGAAGCGATTCCCAGGTTTTACGCCCCATGACGACAGGCTTTCCGCGCGTTTTGTCGCGGAAATGGCGCATATCCTCGGGAAGCCTCCAAAGCAGGCCGCCATTCCTGCCGATCGCGCGATTGAGGCCGACGGCGGCGATCAATGCCACCGGATGTGGCGAGTCTGGTGAAATCATGGCCATTTGCCCATTACCTCGTTGTTTCATTCCGTAGCATGGAAGAATGCGTCGACCCGTATCTCTCGGAGCGTTTTCTTCGTTATCTGACGACTCCTTGTTTTCCAGCGGAGATATATATTACTCCGGCGCATGAGAGGGCCAACGCGCGTCGCGTCTTGTCCCTTGGCCTTTGCGGGAATGAGTTCCGGTCACGCGATCCTCGTGGAATTTTCCATCGCACGCCAACACCAGTGCGATCAAAGGAATACTGGTTCTGGAACCAGGTCGACGCCGAATTTTTTCCTCACGTCCGACTGCGCGACCCGCGTCAGGGCCGCGACATCCGCCGCGCGCGCTCCACCGTAATTGACGAGAACGAGCGCCTGTTTTTCGTAGAAACCCACGGGGCCGAGGCGTTTTCCTTTCCAGCCCGCGCATTCGATCAACCAACCCGCGGCGAGCTTTACGCGTCCGTCGGCTTGCGGATGGGCAGGCATTTCAGGATAAATCGCCGATAATTCAGCGGCTTTTTTTGCATAGACGATCGGATTCTGAAAAAAACTTCCCGCATTGGGAAGCACTGCGGGATCGGGCAGTTTTCGGCGGCGCACGGCGATCACGGATCGTGCAATCTCCTGGGCGCTCGGCGCGAATTTTTTTCGCGCGGCGAGTTCGGCGGAAAGATCGGCGTAGGCGATTTGCGGCAACCAGCGCTTTGGTAGGCCAAAAGTCACTTCGGTGATGATGTGGCGCCCATCGAGATGCCATCCTTCCTGTTTGAACACGCTGGTACGGTAGGAAAAACAGCAATCCTTGCGAGAGAAGCGCATGCTTTTCCCGGTTATCGTATCAAAGGCCGCCAGCCAAAGAATACGATCAGCGACTTCCACGCCATAAGCGCCAATATTCTGCACCGGCGCCGCGCCGACGCTCCCTGGAATCATCGACAGGTTTTCAAGCCCCGCCCAGGAATGCGCCAGCGTCCACTGTACGAAATCGCTCCAGTTTTCACCCGCGCCCGCGCTGATGTGCCAATGACCGGCGTCTTCGCCGACCAATCGGCGCCCTGGGATGAGGGCGCGCAGTACGAGGCCATCAAAGTCGCCGGTGAGTACCAGATTGCTGCCGCTACCCAGGACAAAGCGGCGCATGCCCCGGAGCGAGTGATCAGTGGTCAAGGCTTCGATTTGCTCTGTCGAGCGGATTTCGAGGTAACGCGCGGCATGCGCTGGCAAGGCCAGGGTATTGAGCCTCGTCAGGGCGAAATTTTCCAGGACCATCTCATTCCGCCGATGAGGTTATCCAGGCCGCAAGGACTCTGAACATGGCGGACACGAGGGGGGCGTCACCGTCAAGGATTTTCAAGCTCATACGTAATCGTTACGCCCGCTTTGA
>JAIRZC010000241.1 GCA_031267455.1 Accumulibacter sp.
GGCGGGTTTTTCCTCCGCGCGATGTCGCGCCGCGTCCGCCCGGATATGTTGCGTTCCCATGATTTGCGTTTTACGAGCTTTCCCCGAAAGCGAGACGAACGGAGCAAAAAACATTACACTTCCATAGATTCGATGCTTCGGTCCGGAATATAAGGTCGGAAAAAACGCGCGTTCAAAAAAAGGCCGTGTTTAAATTCAGCAATCCTTGAATCCAGAGGGAATCGGTATGCAAGACAAAGAAGCTCACGCAAAACAACTCGAAGAACTGGTTTCCGAGTTCAGCACCCATCTCGAAAGAGGCTTGACCCAGCAGGATGCGCGCGCGCGCTTCGAAAGGGATGGCCCCAATGAACTGAGCGAACGTCCGAGGCCGGGCTTTCTCGCGCTTTTGTGGAACCAGTTCAATAATTATCTTATCATTATACTCGTCGTTGCCGCGGGCATCTCGCTGGCGCTGGGCGAATACATCGATTCGATCGCCATCCTGTTCATCATCGTCTTGAATTCCGTCGTCGGCGTGATCCAGGAATCGAAAGCCGAACAAGCGCTCGAAGCGCTCAAGAAAATGTCCGCGCCGAACGCGCAGGTATTGCGGGACGGACAGCAAATCTCGATTCCCGGACGCGAACTCGTCACGGGTGATATTGTCCTGCTCGAAGCCGGGAATTACGTCCCGGCCGACTTGCGCCTGATCGAAAGCATCAACCTGAAGATCGAAGAGGCCTCGCTGACCGGCGAATCCGTTCCGGTGGAAAAGGCCGCGAACGTGGTGCTCGACGCCGACATTCCGCTGGGCGACCGGAAAAACACCGCGTTCATGGGAACGCTGATCACCTACGGACGCGGCCAGGGCCTCGTTACCGGGGTCGGCATGTCGACGCAGATCGGCCTGATTGCCGAGATGATCCAGTCTTTCGAGGCCGAAGACACCCCCTTGCAGAAAAAACTGGAATACCTGGGCAAGGTTCTTGGAACGGCCTGCCTCGCCATTTGCGCCCTCGTCTTCATTTATGGGCTTTTCCGCGACACACACCTTTCAAGCGCTTTCGAAATCGGTTTCATGCACTACCTCGAAAACGAGAAAAAAGACATCATCAGCCTCTTCATGACCGCGGTCAGCCTTGCGATCGCGGCAGTTCCCGAGGGGCTTCCCGCTATCGTGACGATCTGCCTTGCCCTCGGAATGCAGAGAATGATCCGCCACAACGCCTTGATCCGGAAACTCCCCGCCGTCGAAACGCTCGGCTGCGCGACCGTGATCTGCTCGGACAAGACGGGTACCCTGACGCAAAACGAAATGACGGTTGTCCAAGGCTGGGCGGGTGGAAAACGATTCCGCGTCACGGGTGAAGGCTATACTCCGGTCGGCGAATTCTTTATGGGCGACACGTCATTCGACACGACGAACGACCCCGATGTTTCTTTGCTTCTGACGGGATCCCTTGTCTGCAACGACGCGAAACTCGACGAAAGGGTCGACGACGAGTCCGGAAGGAAGTTCTGGCGGATCATCGGTGATCCGACCGAGGGCGCGATGGTTGTCGCCGCAGCGAAAAGCGCGTATTGGCAAAGCGATCTCGAAGTTCAACTGCCCAGGGTTCAGGAAATACCCTTCGATTCCGACAGAAAACGGATGACGACGATCCACCCTATCAAGGGCGCGGCGCATACCTTGTTCGCCGAAACGCCGCTGCCTGTCGTCGCCTTCGTCAAGGGAGCGCCCGACGTGATTCTCGATCTGTGCAAGAAACAGCGGATCGACGGAAAGCTCGTCGATCTGGACGACGTGGCGCGCGCCGCGATCCTTGAACAGAACCGCGACATGGCGTCCGCCGCGCTTCGCGTGCTCGCGGTCTCCTATCGGCCGCTTCCCGACTTCATCGACGAGCCGACGCCGGAAAATGTCGAGAAAGACCTCATATTCATCGGCCTTCTCGGGATGATTGATCCGCCGCGCCCCGAAGTCATCGAGGCGCTGAAAGTCGCGCGCGGCGCCGGACTCAAGAGCGTCATGGTCACTGGCGACTACAAAGACACCGCCGAGGCCATCGCGCGCGACATCGGTCTATTGACGCCCGACGGGCTGGTATTGACCGGGCCGGAAATCGAAGTCCTTACCGACGAAGAGCTTGCCGCGAAAGCCCCTCGTCTCGAAGTGTGCTGCCGCGTGTCGCCGCAACACAAGACGCGGATCGTCGACGCGATGAAGGCCAACAACCACGTGGTCGCGATGACGGGCGACGGCGTCAATGACGCTCCGGCGCTCAAGCGCGCGAACATCGGCGTTGCCATGGGCGTGACGGGAACCGATGTCGCCAAGCAGACGGCCGACATGGTTCTGACCGACGACAACTTCGCCAGCATCGTTTCGGCTATCGAGCAGGGAAGGATCATCTACTCCAATATCCGAAAATTCGTTTATTTTCTGCTGGCTTGCAACATCGGCGAAATCCTGATCATTTTCAGCGCGATGTTGCTGGGTATGCCGATTCCGCTCCTGCCCGTCCAGC
>JAIRZC010000001.1 GCA_031267455.1 Accumulibacter sp.
GCCGGGGAGCATGATGTCGAGGAGAACGAGCGAGGGCGCGTCGTTTTGCGCCGCCTTCCAGAAATCCGCGCCACACGAAAAACCTTTCGCGTCGAAACCCGTATTCCGCAAGGTGTAAACGACAAGCTCGCGAATGTTTTCATCATCTTCTACTACGTAGATCATACCGGGGGCCGTTGTCGTCCGTTGAGTTTTTCGAAGACGTTTCGAGGGATTTTTTCGACTTTACCCATTGATCTGGCTTCCGGGGTCATAGAATCTCTTTCTCTTTCCGGTAATCGAGTATACAACCCATTCGGCGATGTTGGCCGAATGGTCGCCGATGCGTTCGAGGTATTTCGATATCATCAACAGGTTGAAGCAGGCTTCGCTCTTTGCGCTGTCGTTCGATACGATGCCGATAAGATCGCTCCGGATCCAGTCGAAGAGGTCGTCGACGACGTCGTCGTAGACAATTACGCTCCTGGCCTTCGAAAGGTCGCCCGCGACGAAGGAGTCGACGCTGTCGGAAAGCATTTTGACCGTGGCGCGCGACATGTCCTCGATATGAATGTCGCTTTTCACGGAACTTCCGATCATGAAGCTCGAAATCCTCGCGATGTTCGCCGCCTGATCTCCTATCCGTTCCATGTCCGTCACGATCATCTGCGCCGACGTGATCCGCCGCAGGTCGCTCGCGACAGGCTGTTCGCGCAAGAGAAGCCTGATGCAGATTTCCTCTATTTCGCGCTTGTTCGCTTCGACTTCGCCTTTTAGCCGGAGCGCTTTTTCACGATACGGCCTCGATTCGTCGAGCAGGCCCTTCGCCGCGCATTCTATCGCGTCTTCGCATAGCGCGCCCATCCGGATTATTCCGGTATGAAGCGCTTCGAGTTGTTTTTTATATCCTTCCCGCATATCACCCGAACCTCCCGGTGATATAGTTCTCCGTGCGCTTTTCCCCCGGCATCGAGAATATCTTTTCAGTCGCGTCGTACTCTATCATTTCTCCGAGATAAAAGAACGCCGTCCTATCCGAGATGCGCGCCGCCTGTTGCATGTTGTGCGTGACTATGACTATGGTGTACTCCTTTTTGAGTTCGGCGACGAGGTCTTCGATCCTCGAAGTCGAAATGGGGTCGAGCGCGGAGGTCGGTTCGTCCATCAAAAGGACTTCCGGGGACACCGCAAGCGCGCGGGCGATGCACATCCTTTGTTGCTGCCCGCCGGATAACGAAAGCGCGTTCTCGTTCAGCCTGTCCCTGGTTTCGTCCCAGATTGCGGCGTCGCGCAGTGATTTTTCGACGATCCCGTCGAGCTTCATCCGCGACCTCATTCCATGCGTTCGCGGCCCGAAGGCGACATTGTCATAAATGCTCATCGCAAACGGGTTCGGTTACTGGAAGACCATCCCCACACGCTTTCGCAACAGGCTCACGTCGGTTCCCGGCGAATAGATGTCTTCTCCGTCGAGCGCGACGCGCCCTTCGATCCGGCAGCCTTCGACGAGGTCGTTCATACGGTTCAGCGTTCTGAGGAAAGTTGATTTTCCACACCCCGAGGGGCCGATCAGCGCCGTTACTCCGCACGCGGGAATCGCCATGCGTATGTTTCGCAGCGCGTGGTTTGCGCCATAGTATAGATTCAATTTGTCCACAATCAGTTTATCCACATTTTCCTTCCGTAATCCTCTTGGCCAGCGCGACCGAAGTCATGTTGATCACAATGACGAGAATCAGCAAAACGACCGCGGTCGCGTAGGCCTGGTCGATGTGCAGTCCTTCGCTGGACAGGCTGTACATATGCACGGACAGGGTCCTCACGGAGGAAAACGGGCTGTCGGGGATGCTGGCGACGGTGCCGGCGGTAAAAATGAGCGCGGCGGTTTCCCCGACGATGCGACCGATGCAAAGTATGATTCCGGCCAGTATTCCAGGAACGGCGGGCGGGAGCACGATGGAAAATACTGTGCGCAAGCGCCCCGCGCCAAGCCCGAAACTGCCTTCCCGGTAGGAATCCGGCACGGCGATCAGCGCTTCTTCCGTCGTGCGCATGATGACGGGCAGGATCATGACCGCCATCGTGAATGCCCCGGCCAGCAGCGAATATCCCCAGCCCAAAGTCATTACGAAGCACAGCATTCCGAAGAGGCCGTATACGATCGACGGGATTCCGGCCAGCGTCTCGGCCGCCAGGCGGACGAGCGGGACGAGCCGGTTTCCCCTGCGCGCGTATTCGGTCATGTAGACCGCCGCGAAGATTCCGAGCGGCGCGGCGATCAGAAGCGAGAGCGCCGTCATGATCGCGGTGTTTATGAGCGCGGGGACGAGCGAGACGTTGACGCTGTCGTAACGCCAGGCGAAAATTTCCGGCGTGATGTTGGGGAGACCCATGAAGACGATGTAGCCCACGATGAAGAAAATAATGGAAGTCGTCGCGACGGCGGCCGCCATGACGCACAGGCGCAGGGTCAGCGAGAGGGGTTTGAAGCCCGCAAGGCTGCGTCGCGCCTCTTTCATTGGATTTTTCTCCTTATCGAGAGCGCCATCGAGGTATTCAGGATCAGGATGAAAACAAAAAGGACGAGCGCGGTTCCGATGAGGGCTTCCCGGTGCAGGTCCGCTGCGTAGCCCATTTCGAGAACGATGTTCGCCGTGAGCGTCCTCGCGCCCTGGACGAGGCTTTCGGGAATGAGTACCTGGTTGCCCGCGACCATGATGACCGCCATCGTTTCGCCGATGGAGCGCCCGATTCCGAGGACCACTCCGGCCATGATTCCCGACCGGGCCGCCGGAAGCACCGCGAAGAAGACCGACCGCTCGTGGG
>JAIRZC010000038.1 GCA_031267455.1 Accumulibacter sp.
CGCGCGCCGATCTGCCGGTTGGCGACGTCGATCGCGTTTTTCAGCGCAACCCGATCGACTTCGGAAGAAAAATCGAAACTTGGCATGGGATTCTCCTTTTGGCGAATGCGGCGCATCCCGCCGATACGAAACGTATAATGATAGGATTCTTTGCGGACGATTTCAACGAGACGCCGCCGTTCATTCCGCGCGCGGCGCGGCCCGGTTCATGACCAAATCGCCATCGTCGGCAGGGCGGCGCGCGGTCGCGAAAAGGCACTTAGCTTCGGAGCGCGGCGGTTATCCGAAGGCGCAGCGCGTTGAGCTTGATGAAACCCGCCGCGTCTTTCTGGTCGTAAGCGCCCGCGTCGTCTTCAAAGGTGACGATTGCCGGGTCGAAGAGCGAATCAGTTTTCGACTCGCGCCCGGTGACCATGACATTTCCTTTGTAGAGCTTCAGGAAAACGCGCCCATTGACCGTTTGCTGGGTGTGGTCGATCAGCGCCTGGAGCGCGCGGCGTTCCGGACTCCACCAGTAGCCGTTATAAATCAGGCTTGCGTAACGCGGCATGAGATCGTCCTTGAGATGCGCGACTTCGCGGTCGAGCGTGAGCGATTCGATCGCGCGGGGCGCGGGCAGGAGGATCGTCCCCCCTGGCGTTTCGTAGCAGCCGCGCGACTTCATTCCGACGTAGCGGTTTTCGACGAGGTCGAGTCGGCCGATGCCGTGTTTCCCGCCGAGCCGATTGAGTTCCGCCAGGAGTTCGCGCGCCGGCCCGCGTTTCCCGTCGATTGCGACAAGGTCGCCTTTTTCGAAGTCGAGTTCGACGTGTTCGGGCGCGTCGGGGGCCGCTTCGGGCGAAACAGTGCGCAGCCACATCGATTCTTCCGGCTCGAACGAAGGGTCCTCGAGCTGGCGGCCTTCGTGGCTCGTGTGGAGCAGGTTCGCGTCGATCGAATACGGAGAGCCGCCTTCCCGATGTTTCTTTTCGATCGGGATGCCGTTTTTTTCGGCGTAGGCGAGCAGTTTCTCGCGCGAGAGGAGGTCCCATTCGCGCCAGGGCGCGATGATTTTGATGTCCGGTTTTAGCGCGTAGGCGCCGAGTTCGAAGCGAACCTGGTCGTTACCTTTCCCCGTAGCGCCGTGCGCGATTGCGTCGGCGCCCGTCAGGACGGCGATTTCGATCAGCCGCCGGGCGATCAGCGGACGCGCGATCGACGTGCCGAGCAGGTATTCGCCCTCGTAAATCGCATTGGCCCGGAACATCGGGAAAACGAAGTCGCGGACGAATTCCTCGCGCAGATCGTCGATGAAGATGTTTTCCGGGGAAATTCCGAATTTCAGCGCCTTGGCTCGCGCCGGTTCGAGTTCCTCGCCTTGCCCGAGGTCGGCCGTGAAGGTGACGACCTCGCAACGATAGGCGTCCTGGAGCCATTTCAGGATGACCGAGGTGTCCAATCCGCCCGAATAGGCGAGAACCACTTTTTTTACATCGCGCATCGTTTTGCTCCAACGTTTCAATCCAAGCCCATGATCGGGCGACAAGGCGCGGAATACCTCTTCCCACGCATGATTATCCCCCTTTGAGGGGAGGGTTTATCCCCTTCGCGCGACGGCATGCATTTTTTGCCCAAACGTCGGCGGCGCGAAAAGGGGCGGCGATGGGACAGGGCGAAATCAATCGATATGCGGAAAAAGGCGCGCTCAATCGATCTTGCCGAGAATCAGGTATTCCATCAGGGCTTTCTGCGCGTGCAGGCGGTTTTCCGCTTCATCCCAGACGGCGCTTTGCGGCCCGTCGATCACTTCGGGGGTAACTTCTTCTCCGCGGTGCGCGGGAAGGCAGTGCAGGAAAATGGCGTCCGGGCTGGCGGAACGCATCATTTCGGCGTCGACGCGCCAGTCGGCGAAGGCGCGGATCCTTTCTTCGTTTTCGGCTTCGAAACCCATCGATGTCCACACATCGGTCGTTACGATGTCCGCGCCACGCGCCGCTTCCATCGGGTCGTCGAAGGACACGAAGTGCTTTGTTCCGCAAAGGCCGACCATCTCCGGTCGAACCTCGTAACCTGGCGGCGTCGAGACGTGAACGGTGAAGTCAAGCGCCTCGGCGGCCTGCAGCCAGGTGTTGCACATATTGTTCGAGTCGCCGATCCACGTCACCGTCCTGCCCTGGATCGAGCCGCGTTTCTCGATGAACGTGAAGATATCGGCAACGATCTGGCAGGGGTGGTACTCATTGGTCAGGCCGTTGATGACCGGAACGCGGGAATGCGCGGCGAAGCGTTCGACGATCGATTGCTCGAAAGTGCGGATCATCACGAGGTCGCTCATGCGCGAGATGACGTCCGCCGCGTCTTCGACGGTTTCGCCCCGACCGAGTTGCGAATCGCGGGTATTGAGATAGATCGCCATTCCGCCGAGTTGCTGGACGCCGGCTTCGAAAGACAGGCGCGTGCGTGTGCTCGCCTTTTCGAAAATCATGACGAGCGTTCGGTCGGAGAGCGGCCAATAGGGCTTGTAAGCCTTGAATTGCGCCTTGATCCAACTCGCGCGCGAGAACAGAT
>JAIRZC010000044.1 GCA_031267455.1 Accumulibacter sp.
GTTTTCGTTTTCGGATCCCAGAAGCGGCCAGACGACTCCGTGGAAAATCGCGTCATTGTCGCGCGGACCGAAACCGACCCGATATTCTTCGATCTGCTCATCGCGAAAACTGCCGACGACGGCGCGCAGAGATTCGGCGGACATGCCCATCGCCGTTTGCAGGAAGGCAACCGACGCGCGGATCGAATACGGGCGGGAGGCCATGTCGGCCGAGCGGCAGGCCGCGTGATAGGCGTCGGCCAGCAGGGGCCGGAACGCGCATCCGGTGAGCAGGGGGTCGAAGCACGGACTACCCTGTTTGACCCAATCGCGGTTTGCGGCCTCGCGCGTGCAGTTGTCCGATTCGTTCCAGCGAAAAAGCGGTTTCCCGGACGGAACGGCGATTGCTCCGATCAGGTAGCGTGTATCGGAAAGGAAGGAATTCGTCTCTGGCATCCCGGACGCATCGACACGGACAGGCATATTGTCGATGGCGGCCTGTCCGAGTTCGCGCATCAAAAGCCAGGTATCGACGAAGCTGTGCGGCAGTTGGTCGGGACTGTAAAGATAATCGGACAGCGAAAACTGCGCGCCGGCCGAAAGGACATGCGCTCCGAGCTGGACTTTGAGCGTTTCGACGATCGTTTTCGGGATGGGCCCGGACGGGATCGAAAAACGCGACCAGGCGAGCAGCGGTACGTTGATCAGAAGAATGTCGTAATCGCGGCCTTTGCGCGTCAGCGTGCAGGACTCCGTGCGCGCCTCGATGATATCGGCCAGGCAGTCGTGCGCGGATGCGTTTGAATCGTACAGGCGGTCCAGTGAAGCGTTCAGATCGTCCTCGGCGCCGTCGTTCAGGAGTCTGTCGATGATCTCGGCCAGTTTTTTTTCCCAGAAGATATCTTCGAGTTTCCCGCCGGATTCCGATAGTCGCAGGGAAAGCCGTCCAAGCTCGGCGGAATCGGCCGAAATGCGCTTGCGGGTCGTCGGGCGATTGCGTGCCATGAAAATTTTTCGTCGATCGGTTCGGAAGAATCTTCTAGTATAACAAAGGATTGGTTTATCGTATGCGAAAGAAGGGAAGGATTCTGGAAAAAATGCCCGGAAACGAGATGAGAGACTTTTTTGCCCAAAGTCATTTTGCGGAATCCGCACTTGATGGCAAAATGGTGTCTTTCGGGAGACGGCGTTTACATGGAACATCCGATGCTGCGTGCGGCGCCAGTCTGGAAACGATTCGCTCCTTTTTTCGGGAATCGTAGGATGAACATTTACGCCAAAGAGCTTTTCATCGTCGCGCTTATGGGCGCCTTGTCCGGATGTGTCAGCCAGCCGCCCGCGCCGGTGGTTGGGCCGGGTGATCAGCCATCGACGACGGCGCCTCAAAATGTCTATGTCGTCAAGCGCGGCGATACGCTCTACAGCATTTCCCGCGAATATGGCGTTGGCCCCCGCGAGCTTGCCGCCGCCAACGCCATTGAGAATCCGGATCAACTCGCGGTTGGACAGACGCTGAAAATACCGGTTGTTTCCGCGACGACGGCGGTCGCCGAGCCGATCGGAACCGAAGCGTCCGGGGTCGAATCGCGTCCGCTGGATACTGCGGGGGCGGCCTCGTCGGTCGTACTCATGACCGAACCGAAAGCCGGCAAGGAGGCCTATTCGGATGAGGCGCTGGCCAGGGCGCGGGGCGCGGGCGGCGAAACGGTGACATCGGCGCCGGTTGCCGTTGAGGAAAACCGATGGGCTTGGCCCGCGGACGGAAAGATTCTCCGGAATTACAATGGAAACGACAATAAAGGGGTCGATATCGGGGGGCGCGTCGGCGCGCCGATCGTCGCGGCGGAAGGCGGACGGGTGATACTCGTCAGCAATACGCTCCGGAGTTATGGCAATATGGTGATTGTCAGTCATGGCGCCAAACTGGTGACCGTCTATGCGCACAACAGCAAGATTCTGGTCAAAGAGAAACAGCCGATTTCGCGTGGGCAGAAAATAGCGGAGATGGGCCGAACCGACGCCGGGCAGGTCATGCTTCATTTTGAAGTCCGGAACAACGGCGAGGCGCTCGATCCGCTCAAATATCTTCCGGCCCGGGCGCAGTGAACGTTTCCGGTTTTGGCGTTCACGGGGGAGACGGGGCGCCGGAAGCGACGCCGCGCGAAAATCTTGCGCCGGAGCTGGGCCTGCTCAACGACGTAACTCAATATTATCTCAACGAAATCGGCGCAAAACCCCTGTTTTCTCCCAAGGAAGAATACGAGTGCGCCTGCCTTGCGCGAAAGGGTGACTTCGAGGCCCGACAGAAAATGATCGAGCATAATCTGCGCCTTGTCGTCAATATCGCAAAACACTATCTGAATTTCGGGATTCCGCTGATCGACCTGATCGAGGAAGGCAACCTCGGCCTGATTCACGCGATTGAAAAATTCGATCCGTCGCGCGGTTTCCGTTTCTCGACCTATGCGACCTGGTGGATTCGTCAATGTGTCGAACGCGCGATTGCGAGCGAGTCGCGAACGATCCGTCTTCCCATCCATATTTCACGCGAGGTCAGGCTCATCACTGCGGCGATACGCCATCTCGAGTCGGAAATGGGGAAAAAGGTTTCATTGGAGCAGATCGCGCATCTGACCGATTATTCGATTGAGGAAATCCGCCGCGCGTTGTCGCTCAGCGAACATTCAGTTTCGCTTGACGCGCCGATCAACGCCGATGACCCGAAATATACGATCGTCGATGCGATCATGGACGATCCGGCGAACGGTCCGGAAGACGCTTTTCGCCTCCGCGAAGTAATCCGCCTCGTCAACCGATGGGTCGCGGATCTTCCGGAAAAGCAACGTATCGTGTTGTCGCGGCGCTATGGACTCGACGGCGCGGAACCGGGAACATTTGACGAAATTTCAGCCGAGCTTGGCCTGACTCGGGAGCGTGTTCGCCAGATACAGGCCGAAGCCATCGACCGGCTTCGCCGCTTCGTCAAGAGCGGAGGAATTACGCGGGAAAGCTTCGCCTGACTCCGCGTTCCGTTCACGAACGCGCCAACTTCCGATTTATGAGGGGAATTGAACCGACGGGCCTTCGGGAACCGCCTCCGTTCTTACCCGATGAGAACGGTTCCGCTCACCGCCGGGCAGTCCGGGGCGTTTTTCTTCGTGCGGGTTTGACGACCGCCGCGCTGGAGGTTTTTGCCACCCGCAGGGCTTCCGACAGCTGGAATACCGACATGGCGTAAAAGCTCGATCGGTTGTAGCGCGTGATTACATAAAAATTATTGAAACCGACCCAGTATTCCGTCGACGCGCCCGGGTCGACGAGTTCGATCAGGGCGGCGCGCGCGTGCCCGGTCGCTTCGGAAATCTGGCCCGCGATTCGCACGCCCCGGCTTTCAAGTTCGCGGGGAAGCATCGAGGGCAGGATACCGCCGGTCAGCAGGGGCGCGGGGTTTCCGGTCACGACAGCGGGCAGCGCGATCGTTCCCCCGGGTTGCCAGCCGTGAAGCGACAGGTAACGGGCGACGCTTCCTATGGTGTCGGTCCGGCTGCGGCGCAAATCGATTTTTTCGTCGCCATCGAA
>JAIRZC010000247.1 GCA_031267455.1 Accumulibacter sp.
CGATGTGCACGGGATGCTTTGGGTCGACGCGTGGAACCAGTGCCGCCGCATCTTTTCGTATACCAATCACACGCTGATGCCCGAAGCGCTCGAAACCTGGCCGGTCAATCTGATGATTCGTCTGTTGCCGCGCCATATGCGCATCATTTTTCAGATCAACCAGGAATTTCTGAGCGAGGTTTCCCAGCGCTTTCCGGGCGACATCGACCTTCTCCGACGCGTCTCGATGATCGACGATGCGGACGGTGGCGAGGACAACAAGCGGATACGCATGTCTCACCTGTGCATCGTCGGAAGTCAGCGCGTCAATGGCGTATCGCGACTGCATTCCGACCTGATGGTCGAGACGATTTTCGCGGATTTCGCGCGGCTTTATCCCGAGCGTTTCCACAACAAGACGAATGGTGTCACGCCGCGCCGGTGGCTCGCGCAGGCGAACCGGGATTTCGGCGCTCTACTCGACGAAAAGATCGGCAAGGGCTGGCGTTACGACCTCGACCGAATCGAAAGGATCCGCGAATTCGGCGACGACCCCGATTTTCGCCAACGCTTTGCGGAAATCAAGCACGCGAACAAGCAGCGGCTCGCGGACTACATCCGCGACAAGACCGGGATCAGGACCTCGCCCGACAGTCTTTTCGATGTCCAGGTCAAGCGTATACACGAATACAAGCGGCAACTCCTCAATGTGCTGCATGTCATCGCGCGCTACAACGCGCTTCTCCACGGGAGGGCGGACGACGCGCCGCCGCGGTGCGTCATCTTCGCCGGGAAGGCCGCGTCGTCCTACGCGATGGCAAAGCTGATCATCCGCCTGATCCATGACGTCGCCCAAGTCGTCAATAACGACCGGCGCATCCGCGATCGTCTCAAGGTCGTCTTTGTGCCAAACTACGGTGTTTCGATCGCGGAACTCATCATTCCGGCCGCCGATCTCTCCGAGCAGATTTCAATGGCCGGAACCGAGGCTTCGGGTACCGGAAATATGAAGCTTTCGCTCAACGGCGCCTTGACGATAGGCACAGAGGATGGCGCAAACATCGAGATTCGCGACGCGGTCGGCGCGGAAAACATTTTCGTTTTCGGGAATAACGCGGCGCAGATACGGGATATCCGGCGCTCCAATTACGATCCTCACGGGATCTGCGCAAACACGCCGGAACTCAACGAGGTACTAAGCCGGATTGACGGCGGTTTTTTCTCTCCGGGCGAAAACCGGCGTTATCACGCCATCTTCAATTCGCTCGTCAACTACGGTGATCATTACATGCTGCTCGCCGATTATGCCGATTACATCGAGGCGCAGAAAAACGTCGACCGGCTTTTCAGGAATCCTGACGAGTGGCGCCGGAAAGCGATCCTCAATGTCGCCGGGATGGGGGTTTTTTCATCAGACCATACGATCCGCGAATACGCCGTCGACAGCTGGAACATGGCATCCGCCCTCAAGAAGAGCGCCGATGCTCGATGAGGCCGACATCCTCGCGCTTTCGCGCGGGGAGCACGGCGACCCATTCGCCGTGCTCGGTGTCCATGCCGATGCTGAAGGAGAATTCAGTCTGCGCAGCTTTCAGCCGGGTGCAAAAGCCGTTTTCGCCATCCATCCCAATACGGGAAATGTCCTCGCAACGCTTTTGCGACGGAGGACGCGCGAAGGCGATTCAGGGCTTTTCGAGGGTGTCTTGCCGAAACACCGCGGGCTTGGAAAACCGCGCGCGAAAAATCATCCGAACCTTCCACACGGCATCGCGAACGTTCCACCTGCGTATCGCCTGAAAATCGTCTGGCCCAACGGCGCCCAGGAAACCGACGATCCTTACCATTTTCCCCCGCTTCTCGGCGAACTCGATGTTTGGCTATTGGCCGAGGGCTTGCACTTGCGCCCTTTCGAACAACTCGGCGCGCATGTCAGGAAGATCGATGGTGTCAAGGGAACGGTCTTCGCGGTTTGGGCGCCCAATGCCCTGCGTGTCAGTGTCGTCGGCGATTTCAATTCCTGGGACGGTCTTCGCCATCCGATGCGTCTGCGCCGCGAATGCGGTGTCTGGGAAATCTTCCTGCCCGGCATTCTGCCGGGCGAACGCTACAAATACGAGATACGCGCGCGCGATGGTCGTCTCCTCCCGCAAAAGGCAGATCCCTACGCCTTTGCGACTGAAATGCGGCCCGCAACGGCATCCATCGTCCATGATCTCCCGTCAAAGCCGGAACTGCCACCCCGATCAGACGCGGTCGAATCGCTACGATCTCCCGTTTCGATCTATGAAGTGCATCTTGCCTCATGGCGCAAGGATACTTCCGGCGGATTCCCGAACTGGGAGAGAATCTCGGAAACGCTGATTCCCTATGTCGCCGACCTCGGGTTTACGCATATCGAACTTTTGCCTATCGCCGAATATCCCCTCGACGACTCCTGGGGTTATCAACCGCTCTCCCTCTACGCGCCGACTGCGCGTTTTGGTGCGCCGGAGGGGTTTCGAGGCTTTATATCCGCATGCCATGCCGCCGGAATCAAAGTTATCGCCGATTGGGTTCCGGGACATTTCCCGTCCGATGCGCACGGACTTGCGCGCTTCGATGGATCGGCGCTTTACGAATGCGCCGACCCTCGCGAAGGTCTGCATCAGGATTGGGGCACGCTGATCTACAATTTCGGGCGGCGCGAAGTCCTCAATTATCTCGTCGGCAGCGCGTTGTTCTGGATCGAGCGCTATGGCCTCGACGGGTTGCGGGTCGACGCGGTCGCATCGATGCTCTACCGCGATTACAGCCGCAAGGAAGGTGAGTGGATACCTAACATCCACGGTGGCCGCGAAAACATCGAGGCCATCGATTTTCTGCGGCGAGTCAACGAAGTGATCGGCCGCGAATGTCCCTGGGCCATTACCTTTGCCGAGGAATCGACCGCGTGGCCGTCGGTCAGCCGTCCGCCCTCGATGGGCGGACTTGGCTTCCACTATAAATGGAACATGGGTTGGATGCACGATGTACTCGACTACATGGCGCGCGACCCGATACATCGCCGCTATCATCACAACCGTTTGACCTTCGGACTGCTCTACGCCTTTTCCGAAAACTTCATCCTTCCGCTTTCCCACGACGAGGTCGTCCACGGCAAGAGATCGTTGATTGGGAAAATGGCGGGCGATTACTGGCAAAAATTTGCGAACCTGCGTGCGCTCTACGCCTTCATGTGGGCACACCCGGGGAAGAAGCTCCTGTTCATGGGTGATGAATTTGCCCAGTGGAACGAATGGAATTTCGCGGGTACGCTTGAATGGGAACTGCTTGAGTTCCCGCTGCATGGCGGTATCCGGCATCTCCTGCGAGACCTGAACGCTTTTTATCGTGCCGCACCCGCGCTTCATGAAATCGATTTCGAGTCTGCGGGTTTCGAATGGATTTCAGCCGACGACGTCGATAATTCGGTGATCGCCTTTGCGCGTTACGCGCGTGATCGTTCTCGTGTGGTCATCTGTGTCTGCAATTTCACGCCGATCGTCCGGCACGCTTACCGTATCGGCGTTCCCAGCCCCGGGACCTATCGCGAGCGAATCAATACGGATTCGCTCCATTATGGCGGAAGCAATGTCGGAACACCTTTCGGTGCGGCATACGCCGACCGTGTTCCCTTCCACGGTCGCGAACACTCCATCGAAATCACGTTGCCGCCGCTCGCGGCAATCCTGTTCGAATGGGAGCGCTGATGCGCGAGATCGCTCTCTCTGAAGGCTGCCCCTGGCCGCTTGGCGCGACTCCCGGCGAGCATGGCGTCAATTTCGCGCTGTTTTCGGCGCACGCCGAATGCGTCGAGCTTTGCGTCTTTGAAATCGGCGTAATGCGCACGGCCTTCCTCCCCGGTCATACCGACCACGTCTGGCACGGTTATTTTCATGGCGCCGGGCCGGGTCTCGAATACGCCTACCGCGTCTGGGGGCCGCGCGGGCCGGGACATCGTTTCAATCCGGATCGCCTGCTTGTCGACCCCTACGCGCGAGATCTGGTGGGCGATTTTTCCTATACGGGCGGCAACGCGGCTCTGCCGCTGAGATGCCGCGTTACCGCTGACAGCTTCGACTGGGATGACGATGAACCTCCCAGGATTCGTCCTGAAGACTCGCTTCTTTATGAGATTCATGTCGGGGGGGGCACGCGATTGCACCCGGACATTCCAGAAGCTTTGCGCGGAACTTACGCCGGTCTCGCGTCAGAAGCGATGATCCGGCATTGCAAGCGCCTCGGCGTCACGGCGCTTACCCTTTTGCCGATCCAGTATTTTCTCGACGAGGAGCGTCTTGGGCGGCGAGGTCTCAGGAATTACTGGGGATATAATACACTCGCATATTTTGTCCCGTCGTCGCGTTATGCGAAGAAAGGAAGTTCGCAGGAGCGCGGCGGTACCGTTCGCGAATTCCGCTCAATGGTCAAGACACTCCACGCCGCGGGGATCGAAGTCATCCTCGACATGGTATTCAATCACACGGCTGAAACCGACGCATTAGGCCCGACGATTTCGTTCCGGGGAATCGACAACCTTTCCTACTATCGCCATCCGCCGAATGCGCCGGACGATTACGAAAACTTCAGCGGTTGCGGAAACACCCTTGATCTCGCTCATCCGCGTGTCCTGCAATTTGTCATGGATGCGCTTCGTTTCTGGGTTACCGAAATGCATGTCGACGGCTTCCGCTTCGATCTTGCCGTCTCGCTCATCCGCGATAGCGCCTTTCTGGCCGCTGTTGCTCAAGACCCCATCCTTTCGCGCGTCAAACTGATTGCTGAGCCCTGGGACCTCGGCCCCGACGGTTACCGGCTTGGCAGGTTTCCCTTGGGGTGGAGTGAGTGGAATGATCGTTTCCGTGACGATGCGCGCATGTTCTGGCTGACGCGAGGAGTCGGCGCGGGCCGCCTCGCGCAACGCCTCGCGGGTTCCGGAGAAATCTTCCGGCATGGCGGGAGGGCGCCTTGTGCGAGCGTCAATTTCATTGCGGTCCACGACGGCTTTACGCTTCGTGACCTCGTCAGCTTCAACGCAAAGCATAATGAGCAGAACGGCGAAAATAACCACGACGGGAGCGACAATAATTTTTCGTGGAATTGCGGCGAAGAAGGCGAAAGCGCCGCCCCCGGTGTCCTTATCCGCCGCGGTCGTCTGGCGCGCGCGATCCTGGCGACGCTTTTCATGGCGCAAGGTCTTCCCCTGCTCCAGGGCGGTGACGAACTTGGACGTACACAATCGGGCAACAACAATACTTACTGTCAGGATAATCCACTGACGTGGATCGACTGGAAGAATGCTGACAGCACACTGATCGAATTCACTGCGCGCCTCTCTTTCCTGCGCCGGCGTTTTTTCCAGACGCGCCGACGCACATGGCTTTCGGGGAAAGCTGAGGCTTTGGGACGCGACGTCGTTTGGTGGCATCCCGATGGACGCGAGATGCGTACCGAGGACTGGGATTCAGGAAGCGGCGATTTTCTCGGATGTCAGCTCGCACCGCTTTCCGGCGAAAGCGATTTCCTGCTGATCCTGATGAACCGCGCTTCCGATGCCATCGAAGTTCGCTTGCCTCCGGGAGGTTGGCGCACACTCTGCGACACGGCATCGGATACTCCTTTTGCCGGAGAAGACGGAGGAAATCCATGTCGCCTGGATGCTTACACCGTCAAGCTTCTCTCCCGGCGCGCGCGGGATTCCAGGCAAGAATGAGCGCCCGACGCGCGAGCGGCATCCTTTTGCATCCAACCTCGCTGCCCGGACCACACGGCTCGGGCGACTTGGGGGCATCGGCTTATCACTTTGTCGACTGGCTCGCCGCAGGTCGCCAATCGCTTTGGCAGGTTTTGCCGCTTTCCGGTATCGGGCCGGGCAATTCACCGTACATGTCGCCATCGGTCTTCGCCGGAAACGAGATGCTCATCGCGCTGGCCCCGCTCAAGGAGTCCACCTGGCTGAGCGATGAGGAAATACTCCCCGAGTCGGACCTTGACGAAGCGCGCGTCGACTTTTCCGCAGTCAAAATATTCCGTGAGACGCGCCTTCGCCTCGCCGCGAAGCGCTTCTTCGCAAAATCGCGCGAGGCGGAAGATTTCGTCGCCTTTTGCGACAAATCGCGGGATTGGCTCGACGATTACGCGCTTTTCAAGGCGCTCGATAAAAAATACACTGGAAATATCTGGCAGGACTGGCCCGACTCGATCGCGGCACGTGAGAAATCCGCAATCGACTCGGCGCGGCTTGATCTTTCGGATGAAATCGACTTCTGGAAGTTTTGCCAGTGGCGCTTTTTCACGCAATGGGCATTGCTCAAGCGCTACGCAAACGAACACGGCGTCCGCATCATCGGCGACCTTCCGATTTTCGTCGATTCGCACAGCGCTGATGTGTGGGCGCACCGCGCGCTCTTCGACCTGAACGCTGACGGGCGCCCGCGCGTCGTGTCCGGTGTGCCGCCCGATTATTTCAGCGCGACGGGACAACGATGGGGAACGCCTCTCTATGCCTGGTCGGCACACAAGGAAAGCCGCTATTCGTGGTGGATTGCCCGCCTGCTCGCTGTGTTGCGTCTCTGCGACCTCGTCCGAATCGACCACTTTCGCGGTTTCGAATCCTACTGGGAAATTCCTGCCGACGCGCCGAACGCCATCGGTGGGCGTTGGCTTTCCGGACCCGGCGCTGGTTTTTTCGACGCCTTTGAACCCGAGCTAAAAAAAGCGAGGGGCGAAAATGCGCCTTTTCGCATCATTGCCGAAGATTTGGGCGAAATCACCGACGCAACACGCGCTCTGAGAAAATCGATCGGATTACCCGGAATGCGCATCTTGCAATTCGCTTTCGATGGACACGCTGACAATCCTTATCTGCCTCACAACTTCGACGAAACCCGTACGGTTGTCTACACAGGGACGCACGACAACGACACGACGGTAGGCTGGTGGGAAAGTTTGGACGCGCATTGTCGGGATTATGTCCTCCGTTACCTTTGCAGCGACGGAAAGGAAATTCACTGGGATATGATACGCGCCGCGATGGCCTCCGTCGCCGAATTTGCCGTCATTCCGATGCAGGATGTCCTCGGCCTCGGCGCGGAACACCGGATGAACCGTCCGGGCGGAGAGACAGGCTGCTGGGAGTGGCGCTTTACCTGGAGCAAGGTTACACCACGCCACGCTGGACGTCTCGCCGAATTTGCCGATATCTACGGGCGACAGGCGTTTTTCGGAAGATAGAGCGCTTTTCGTTCAGGCGTTTGCCCAAGAGAATATCAAGCTTCCATGGGCCGAAGCGAAAAACATTCAGACACTGAGCATCTCGATGACACTCTTGATCTCTTCACGCAGGGACTTGGACGCGTGGGCCGCCATCTGTTTTCCGGTCAGTTCGTCGAGGCGGCGAACCGCGCCGTTGAGCGTAAACCCTTCGACGCGGAGTAATTCCCGAATGCGCCGGATGAGGACGATTTCGTGGTGTTGGTAATAGCGCCGGTTTCCGCGGCGCTTGACCGGCTTGAGCTGGGAAAAATGCCCCTCCCAGTAACGGATCACGTAGGTTTCCACATCGCAGAGTTTGCTGACTTCGCCGATCGTGAAATAGCGTTTCGCCGGAATGGGAGGAAGACTTACATCCTCGGCTTTCTTATCAGATCGGGCTTCCATCGTGAGATTGCCTCATCTCGGCCTTCAGCTTCTGACTTGCGTGGAAAGTAACGACGCGACGCGCGGTAATCGGAATTTTTTCACCGGTTTTTGGGTTTCTCCCCGGGCGCTGTGGTTTGTCGCGCAACTGAAAATTTCCGAAACCCGAGAGCTTTACATGGTCGTTCTGCTCAAGGGCATCGCCGATTTCTTTGAAGAAAGCTTCGACCATATTTTTCGATTCGCGTTTGTTGAGACCGACTTTTTCAAACAACAGATCAGCGAGTTCCGCCTTGGTTAGCTTCATTTGTCTCCCTGTCATGTCCGGATCTGCGCGGCGAAGGAATTTTGCAGATAGATAAGCATCCGCTGTACGGCGGCGTCGACCTCCATATCCTGCAAAGTTCTTTGAGTATCTTGCATAACTATACGAAATGCAAGACTTTTTTTGCCTGGATCGACCCCCTTGCCCGTGTAGACGTCGAACAATTTGATTTCCCGGACGCAGGCGGGACTGTCGGTATTGAGCCCTTCGAGGATATCCCGGATTTCGATTTTTTGATCGACGACGACTGAAAGGTCGCGGATCGCGAGGGGTTGCTGCGAGACTTCCGCGTATTTGGGCATTTTGGTTCGCCTCAGAATGTCGAGATCGATTTCGAAAACGATCGGCGCGAGCGGAAATTCGTAGCGCTGCACCCATTGAGGGTGCAGTTCGCCGACGACGCCGACAGGCTTTTCGCCGATCGAAAGCGTCGCGCTTCTTCCGGGATGCAAAGCAGGGTGCGGTATTTTTTCAAAACGCACATTGATAAACTCGGAATACGGCGCAAGCAGAAGTTCGATGTCGCCCTTGAGGTCGAAAAAGTCGACGTTGCGGGGCGCGGTCGCCCATTGCTCGGGCAGTGCCGTGCCGTAGGCGATCGCGGCGAGTTTCCACGGCTGGGAAAACCCAGCCACGGGCATTCCTTCAGGGTCGCGGAAAAAACAGCGCCCCGCTTCGAAAAGACGCACGCGGTTTTGCTTGCGTTTCAGGTTTGTCACGAGATTGGCGACAAGACCGCTCAAAAGGCTTGATCGCATGACGCTCATCTGCGCGGCAATCGGGTTCGAAAGGCGGATGGCGTTCGTGTTTCCAGAAAGGCGTTTTTCCCATTCCTCGTCGACAAAGGCGAAATTGATGACTTCCTGGAAGCCCCGGCCTACGAGGATTTGGCGTATTCGCGAAAGCCCGCGCTCACTCTCGGACTGCGGAAGCATCATCAAGCCCGCGTGGGATATTGGCGACGGTATATTGTCGTAACCATGCAGGCGCGCGATTTCTTCGATCAGGTCAGCTTCGATTTCGAGATCGAAACGAAACGACGGAGGGATGACGATGAAATTTTCGCCGTCACGCTCGACATTCATGCCGAGGCGACGGAGGATACCGGCGATTTCTTCGTCGCCAAGGAAAACGCCGAGCAGCCGCGCGACGCGTGACGGCCTCAAGCATATCGGCTTACGCTCGGGCAGTATCGCCGCCGCCTCGTATAGAGGCCCGGCTTGACCACCGCAGATTTCGAGGATCAGGCCACTGGCGCGCTCGAGCGCGCGGCGAATGCCGCCAAAATCGACTCCGCGTTCGAAGCGGTATGATGCTTCGGACCCGAATCCGTAGCGGCGCGCCCGGCCAGCAACCGCGTGCGGAGAAAAAAAGGCCGACTCAAGGAAAATTTCCGACGTCTCCGGCGTAATTCCGGTCTCATCGCCACCCATGATCCCCGCCATCGCAACAGGACGGACATCGTCGGCGATCAGCAGAACATCCTCGCGCAATTCGAGCGTTTGCCCATTGAGCAGGAGGATTGTTTCGCCAGGCCGCGCCCTGCGCGCGCGGATCGTTCCTTTGAGTTTGGTGTTGTCGAAAGCATGCAAGGGCTGGCCGAGTTCGAGCATGACGTAGTTCGTGATATCGACGAGCGCGGATATCGAGCGTACCCCGCTTCGCTCGAGACGGCGCTTCATCCAGTCCGGCGTACTGGCCTTCGCGTTTGCGCCGACGAGGATTCGACCACAGTAAAGCGGGCAAGCGTCGGGCGCTTCGAGGACGATCGGGCGTTGTAAATCCGTTCCGACCGGCGTTTCGGGAATATCCGGATAGACGGCGTCTACGCGCGTCAGCGCCGAGACTTCGCGAGCGATCCCCATAAGCGAGAGGCAGTCGGCGCGGTTCGGCGTCAGCTTGAGCGTCCGCAGCGTGTCATCGAGGTCGAGATAAACGCGAAGGTCTTCGCCGACCGGCGCGTCGTCAGGCAGGATCAAGAGGCCGGATGCGTCTTCGGACAAGCCAAGCTCCTTGGCCGAACAGAGCATTCCGCTGGACTCGATGCCGCGGACCTTCGCCGCCTTGATCTTGAGATTCCCCGGAAGTGTCGCGCCCGGCAACGCGCAGGGGACTTTGATTCCAGGCGATACGTTGGGCGCGCCGCAAATGATTTGGCGCATTTCATCCTCGCCCACGTCGACGCGGCAGAGGGAAAGCCGGTCGGCATTCGGATGCTTCCCGATTGTAAGCACGCGCGCGATACGAACCGTATCAAAAGGCGGCGCGGCGGGTTGTTCTTCCTCGACCTCCAGGCCGGCCATCGTCAGAAGGTGCGACAAGGCTTCGCCCGATACGCTCGGTGCAACGAAGCTGCGCAACCAGGATTCGGAAAACTTCATGGGCGATCCTCAAACAAACTGGCGCAGGAAGCGCAAGTCACCGTCGAAAAACAGGCGCAGGTCGTTTATGCCGTAACGCAACATCGTCAAGCGATCCGGCCCCATGCCGAAAGCAAACCCCGTGTATTTTTCCGGGTCGATCCCGACATGGCAGAGGACATTCGGATGCACCATGCCGCAACCCGCGATTTCAAGCCAACGCCCCTCCAGGGAACCGCTCATGAAAGCAACATCGATCTCCGCCGATGGCTCGGTGAAAGGGAAAAACGACGGGCGGAAGCGGACTTTCAAGTCGTTGCTTTCGAAAAAACGACGCAGGAAATCGGCGCAGACGCCTTTCAAGTCGGCCAGGCTGACGTTCTGGCCGATCCACAATCCTTCGACTTGGTGGAACATCGGCGAGTGCGTCGCATCGGAGTCGACGCGATAGACACGTCCCGGCGCGATGATGCGGATGTCCGGCATCGTTTCCAAGTGAGCGTACTTTTCCACATGGGTCTGCATATAGCGTACCTGAATCGGACTCGTATGCGTCCTCAGGAGCGCGTCCTCGGAGATTGTTCCATTTTCGTCGAGCAGGTAGAACGTATCGTGCATCGAACGCGCCGGATGGCCTTCGGGCATGTTCAGAGCTGTAAAATTCTGGAAATCCGCCTCGATTTCCGGCCCATCGGCCACTTCGAAACCGATCGAGCGGAATAAGGCTTCGATTCGCTCCAGCGTTCGGGTCACGGGGTGCAGTCCTCCCAGGATTTCCTTTCGACCGGGAAGCGTGACGTCGACGGCCTCCTCGGCCAAACGGCATTCGAGCGCCAAACGGCGCAAAGCGTCGCGGCGCTCGGAAAGGGCGTTTTCCACCGCATCTTTCGCCTGATTGATCGCCTGCCCCGCGGTTTTGCGCTCTTCGGGAGAAAGGCGCGCCATCTCTTTGAGCAAGGCGGTAATCTGGCCGTTCTTACCAAGATAACGCGCTTTTACCTGCTCCAGCGCATCCGGGTCATCGGTTGCGGCAAAATCGGCACGTGCTTGTCGAGCGATTCGATCAAGATTTTGCATGTTCCAATCCACGCCCGTAAACGGGCGAAACCGCACGGAAGAGGTTACACGCCTCCCGTGCCTGATGATCCCCCTAAAGGGGGAGGTTTCCAACCGGAGTTGGTTTTAGATGACATAAAACCCAAGTGAAAAAAGGAGACTCGCGCCTCCCTTTTCATTGCCCGGTCAATCAGGCGGCGAGCTGCGCCTTGGCCTGTTGTGCCAAGGCGGCGAACGCCGGTTTGTCGAAAACGGCCAGATCGGCCAGCACCTTGCGGTCGACCTCGATTTGCGCTTTCTTCAAACCATTGATCAGCGTACTGTATTTCAGCCCGACTTCACGGGCGGCCGCGTTGATCCGCGCGATCCACAGCGCGCGGAACTGGCGTTTTCTCTGGCGGCGATCGCGATAGGCATACTGGCCGGCCTTCATCACCGCTTCTTTCGCGATGCGGTATACGTTCTTCCGGCGGCCACGGTAGCCTTTGGCCAGCGCAAGGACCTTCTTATGACGCGCGCGCGCCGTCACTCCACGTTTTACTCTGGGCATCTTCTTTCTCCTCAGGCGTAGGGCAACATGGCGCGAACCATGGCCTTGTCGGAATCATGGATTTCGACCGTCCCGCGCAGATGCCGCTTGCCCTTGGTGGTCTTCTTGGTCAGGATGTGGCGTTTGAACGCTTGGGCGCGCTTGATGCGACCGCTCGCGCTTATCCTGAAGCGCTTTTTCGCGCCGCTTTTCGTCTTCATTTTGGGCATTGAATGCTCCTTGAAATTAGATGGAACCAGGTGGCTTTCGACGAAAACGCTTGATGACCC
>JAIRZC010000061.1 GCA_031267455.1 Accumulibacter sp.
GTTTTTTGGGGCGTCGATTCGTTGTCGAATTCTTCCGAAGCAGAGACGACTATTGCGAATGTCGGTGACGCAAAAATATCGACTTTCGAGTTCGATCAAGCGCTCAACAAAGCACATGAAATAATGCGAACAGAATACGGAGAGGCTTTCAAACCGGAGATGATCAACGACCCGGCCAACCGCGAAGGCATTCTCAACAACCTGGTCGAGCGGCGTTTGTTGCTTCTGGAGGCCGACCGCCGCAAACTGTGGCTCAACGACGAAGTCTTGCGCGCCGTCATTTCCGAAATGCCGAAATTTCAGGATAACGGAAAGTTTTCTTCCGCGCTCTATCGGGCTTTTTTGGCGAGGGAAGGCCTTCAGTCCGAGATTTCGCTACGCGAGGAACTGATTGTCCAGCAATGCCTGGACATGACACGCTCGGCTTTCGTTTCCATCGCGCAGGCCGAAGACCTCTTGCGCATCCAGCTGGAAGAGCGTCAATTTCATGAAAATCGGATCCCCGCGGAACGATTTTTCAAATCGGTCGTAATCAGCGATGACGACGCTCAAAAGTATTATGACGAAAACAAGGCGCTTTTCGAAGAACCCGAGCAGATCAAAGTGGAATATCTTACGCTCTCGCAGGAAGATATTCTCGCCGCGATCAAGCTGTCTGAATCCGAAGTGAAGGCTTGGTACGATGAACATCCGGACCGTTATCGGCATGAAGAAGAGCGTCACGCGCGGCATATCCTGATCAGGGCGGGGAAAGATGGAGAGAAAACCGAAGCGAGGGCCAAGACCGAGAAAATCTTGCTCGAGGTAAAGAAGTCTCCCAGAGAATTCGCCGCGTTGGCAAAACGGTATTCCGAAGATGTCGGTTCTGCGAAAAACGGCGGCGACTTGGGTTTCTTCCAGCGCGACGCGAGGGTCAAACCTTTTTCCGATACGGTTTTCGATACACTGAAAAAGGAGGATATTTCTGAAATTATCGAATCCGATTACGGTTATCACATCATCCAGCTGGTCGATATTCGGCCTGAAAGCGCCCGTCCTTTCGCTGATGTCCGCGAAGAAATCGAAAACGAGCTCAAGCAGCAGGCGGCTTCGAGAAAGTTTGCCGAGATTGCGGAGTCCTTCAGTAACATGGTCTATGAACAATCGGATAGCTTGCAGCCCGTTGCCGAAAACTTCAAACTCGAATTGAAAAAAACCGACTGGTTTTCAAGGAGACGTGAAAATTTGGCGGCTTTGGGTCTGCTGGCGAACGATAAGCTTCTTGAGCGGCTCTTTTCTGAAGATTCGATCAAGACGAAACAGAATACCGAAACCATTGAAGTCTCGCCGGGAACGCTTCTTGCCGCGCGAGTCGTCGACCATGCGCCTGCGAGATTGAGATCCTTGGAAAGCGTGAAAAAGGAGGTCCAAGACCGTCTGCGCTTGCGGAATGCTCTGGAACTGGCTCAAAAAGCGGGTGAAGAGCGGATCGAGACGCTCAGGAAGGGCAGCGAGCCTAAGCTGCCTTGGTCGCCCGTAAAGACGGTCGCGCGTAACAAGGTTCCGACCGATTTTCCAGACGCAGCGGTCAAAGCGATTTTCAGAGTCGACTCGGGAACTTTGCCGGCCTACGCAGGTTTGGTCGACGGTGGCGGCTACACAATTTTCAAGGTCATCAAGGCAACGATGCCCGAGAAGCTGGAAAGCGATCAGATCAAGGGTATTCGGCGCGAATACGGTGTACTCGTTGCCCAGCGGGACCTGTCCGCGTTCATGAATAATCTGCGCAAGCGCTATCCTGTCAAGGTCGAAAGATCGAAGCTGATCGCCCAGGAAAACTGAATCGAAATCACCGATTTTTTGCGAGGGATAATCGCGAGCGGGAGGAGGGTTACCCTTCCGTTCCGCACGAATTCTACGGAGTGTCCGTTTGGATCAATCAAGTAGGCAGCGGTTCGGAGTTTCCGAGCGCGGTCGAATTCAGGCCGCCGTCTACGTAAAGGATTTCCCCGGTGATCCCGCTCGCCAGGTCAGAGAGCAGGAAAGCCGCGACATTGCCAACTTCCTCGATCGTGATGTTGCGACGTATCGGGGCATTGTGCGCGTTGTAAGCCAGTAATTTTCCAAAGTCGCCGATTCCGGAAGCGGCCAGCGTCTTGATCGGACCCGCCGACACGGCATTGGCGCGTATCCCCTGCGGGCCGAGGCAGAACGCGAGGTAGCGGGTCGCGGCTTCGAGGCTGGCCTTGGCAAGCCCCATCGTGTTGTAATTCGGCATCGTGCGTTCGGCGCCGAGGTAGGTCAATGTCAGGAGTGCCGCGTTGTTTCCTTTCAGCAACAGAGGACGCGCAGCTTTGGCTAGCGCTGGATAGCTGTAGGACGAAACATCGTGCGCGATGCGAAAAGCTTCCCGCGTCAGGCCGTCTAAAAAATCGCCCGTGATCGCGTCGTTCGGCGCAAAGGCAATGGAGTGTACGAGTCCGTCGAGACCGTCCCAATGCGTCGCGATGTCAGAAAAAACTTTTTCGATTTGCGCGTCGTTCGATACGTCGCACT
>JAIRZC010000104.1 GCA_031267455.1 Accumulibacter sp.
GTCGATGCGCCCGAAATCATTCACCGCTCCAACCTGACCGTCGATTGAGGGTCGCGTGTATTGCGCCGCGACACCTTTCCAAGGCGAAACCGTCTCTTCGCCGAACACGCTCGCCGAAGAGGCGGAATCGTCAGAAATGTAATGAAAAAAGGATCGCGGCAAGCAACGCGGCAATCAGGATCAGCAGGGCGTTCTGCCCGCGCGGCGCTGCTTGCGGGATATTCGAATTCGCGGCTTTTTCACGCAACAGCGCCTGATGGACGAGGCGCGGAATCTGCGGAAGCGCCCGTGACCAGAAGGGCGCTTCCCGACGGATCGTCCGGACGACGCTCCGCCAGCCGATTTCTTCCTTCATCCAATGTTCGAGAAAGGGTTTGGCGGTCTGCCAGAGGTCAAGATCGGGATCGAGGTCGCGGCCCATTCCCTCGATGTTGAGCAAGGTCTTTTGCAGCATGATCAACTGCGGCTGTATCTCGATATTGAAACGGCGTGAGGTCTGAAAAAGCCGGAGTAACAGGCGGCCGAACGATATTTCGCGCAGGGGGCGATCGAAAACCGGTTCGCAGACCGTTCGGATTGCCGACGCGAATTCGTCGACGCGCGTATCCGGCGGCGCCCACCCGGCTTCGATCTGCGTCGTCGCAACGCGCTTGTAGTCGCGCTGGAAAAAGGCAAGCAAGTTCTGCGCGAGGTAGTTTTTGTCTTCGTCGGTCAGCATGCTGACGATACCGAAATCGAGAGCGATGTACTTTCCGCGATTTTTTCCGTCGACCGCGACGAAAACATTGCCGGGGTGCATGTCGGCGTGAAAGAAGCCGTCGCGGAAAACCTGGGTGAAGAAGATTTCGACACCCGCGCTTGAAAGCGTCGAGAGATCGATGCCCGCTTCGATCAGTCGGTCTTTCCGGCTGATGGGCACGCCGTGCATACGCTCCATGACCATGACGGTCTGTGTGCAAAAATCCCAATAGACTTCAGGCGCCAAAAGGAGTTTCGAATCCTTGAAATTGCGGCGCAACTGCGAGCAGTTGGCCGCTTCGCGCGTCAAATCAAGTTCATCGTGAAGATGGCGCGCGAATTCGGCGACGACTTCGCGCGGTTTCAAGCGTCGTCCATCCGGCCAGACGACGTTTAACAGCACTGACAGCACATTCAGGAGTGAAAGGTCGTGCAGGATAACTTTTCGGATATCCGGGCGCAGAATTTTGACGGCGACTTCGCGTTCGCCGCATCGGGCAAAATGTACCTGGGCGACCGATGCGCTGGCAACCGGAGTTGGGTCGAATTCAGTGAAAACTTCCGATACCGGCCTGCCGTAAGCCGCTTCGATCTGCGCGAGTGCCTTCTCAGGCGGGCAGGGTGGAACGCGATCCTGTAGTTTTTCGAGCTCATCGGCGATGTCGCGGGGAAGAAGGTCGCGGCGCGTCGAAAGCATCTGCCCGAATTTGACGAAAATCGGCCCCAGCGCCTCCAGCGCCTCGCGCAAGCGGACGGCGCGCGACTCGGCGCGGCCTCGCCCAAACAGAATCGCCCGAAAAACCGCCGCGACCCCGCCGACCGGCTCATGCTCAAAAATCATTGCATCGATGCCGAATCGATGAATGACGCCGAGAATTTTGGCAAGTCGAAAGAGGTACATGGCGCGAGTGTCGGGGCGAGGCACAAAACGAAGTCGAGAGTTTATCTTGATTCGTCGTTTGGCATCGTATAATTAAAGTTTTTACAAAAAGCATTTTCGAATGTATCACGATATCAGGAGCCACCTTACCCATCTGGTGCGCGCCGCGCTGGAACGGGTTTTTCCGGACCAACGGGATTCCGATGTTTTTCTCGAGCGGCCGAAACTTGCGCGGCACGGCGATTTTTCCTGCAACCTTCCCATGCGGCTTTCCCGACCGCTCAAGCGCGCTCCGCGCGAGATTGCGCAGCTTCTTGCCGCGGCAATTCCGGAGTCGCCCTTCGTCGACAGTACCGAAATTGCCGGCACGGGGTTTATCAATTTTTACCTGCGACCTTCTGCGCGGCTCGAAGCCGTGCGCGCAGCGCTCACGAAAAAAGACGATTTCGGGCGATCCGAATCCGGTGGAAAAAAGAAGCTCCAGATCGAATTTGTCTCGGCCAACCCGACGGGACCGCTCCATGTCGGTCACGGACGCGGCGCGGTCTATGGCGCGAGTCTTGCCAATCTGATGGCTTTTTCCGGATGGGACGTTACACGGGAATACTATGTCAACGACGCGGGACGCCAGATGGACATCCTCGCCGTTTCCGTCTGGCTGCGCTATCTGGCGCTTTTCAACGGAGGAGGTGTCCCTGCATTTCCGACGAACGCGTATCAGGGTGATTACGTCGTCGACATGGCCAGGCGGCTCAAGGAAAAGCACGGCAGCGAATTCGCGCGTCCTTCCTCCGACGTATCGCCCGACCTTCCGTCCCTTCTTCCTTCCGAATGCGACGGCGAAAAACCAAAAGAGGCGCGCGAAGCGCTTCTCGACGCGATGATCGCGCGAGCAAAGGCGCTGCTTGGCGACGCATGGCCTGTGATCCATCATCACGTACTGATGGCCCAACTCGCCGAATGCCGGAACGACCTTGAGGAATTCGGCGTTTTTCATGACATTTGGTTTTCTGAAAAGGCACTCCACGATACCGGCCTTGTCGCGCGGTGCGTCGAGAAGCTGGAAATAGGCGGTTATCTTTATGAAAAAGACGGCGCAAAGTGGTTCCGCTCAACGAGCTTCGGTGATGAGAAGGATCGCGTTGTCCTCCGCGACAACGGCGCTTACACCTATTTTGCATCGGATATCGCGTATCACCTGAATAAATTCGAGCGGGGTTTCGACCGAATCGTCGACATCTGGGGGGCCGATCACCACGGTTACATCCCGCGTGTCAAGGGCGCCGTCGCCGCGCTTGGCCTCGACGCAAAAAAGCTCGAAATCGCGCTGGTCCAGTTCGCCGTGCTCTATCGCGACGGAAAAAAAGTCTCCATGTCGACGCGTTCGGCGGAATTCATTTCTCTGCGAACGCTGCGCGAAGAGGTCGGAAATGACGCTTGTCATTTCTTCTATGTCCTCCGAAAATCGGACCAGCACCTCGACTTCGACCTCGACCTCGCCAAAAGCCGTACCAACGAAAACCCGGTGTATTATATTCAGTACGCCCACGCGCGACTCTGCTCGGTGCTCGCGCAATGGGGCGGCGAGATCGCGGCGCTCGATTTCGCCGATCTTTCCCGGCTCGACAATCCGCTAGATCTCGTCCTTGCCTCGCGTTTGGGCGAATTTCCGGAAGTCGTCGAAGCGGCAGCCAGAGATCTCGCGCCGCACGCGATCGCTTTTTATCTGAAAGACCTGGCGGCGGACTTCCACAGCTATTATAATGCCGAACGCATTCTCGTTGACGATCAGGCGCTCAAGATTGCCCGTCTCGCTTTGGCAACCGCCGTTCGGCAGGTCGTCCGGAACGGCTTGAAGCTCCTCGGCGTGAGTTGTCCCGAGTCCATGTGAAAAAAACGAAGGAACCCATGAAACATTACTCCACTTCGCGAAAGACATCCGCCGGAAATACGCTCACCGGACTTTTCATCGGTCTCGTCGTCGGAATGCTCCTTTCCGCCGCCGTCGTCTGGTATCTCAACAAGTCTCCGGTTCCTTTCTCCGGGGCGAGCAGAACCTTGCCCAAGCAGGAAAATACGCCGCCCCCAGCGCCGCTCGCGTTGCCCGGGAAACCTGGCGACCCGATTCCGGAACCCTCGCCCGACAAACCGCGCTTCGACTTTTATAAAATTCTTCCGGGGAATACGGATACGCTTCCCACGCCGACACGGCCTTCCGATGGGCGTAGCGCTGCGCCCGTCGCCGCGCCCCGGCCCGACGCGACCGCCAACGCGAAAGACCTCCTGCCGGATCCTCTTTTCCTGCAAACCGGATCCTTCCAAACGGTCGGCGACGCGGACGGACAAAAAGCCCGCTTGGCGATGATGGGGATCGAAGCGTCGATCCAGCAGGTCATGGTGCAGGACAAGGTCTGGTATCGCGTCCGCGTAGGCCCGTTCAGGAAGTCGGACGACTTGGCCGCCGTCCGCTCCGGTCTTGCCCGGCAAGGTATCCAGGCGAATGCCGTCAAATAGCCCAGAAATCCTTTTCAAGGAGATATCGCCATGCAAACTTGCTTTTCCCAATGGATCGCCGTTTTTTTGCTTGCGTTCGCCGGTGTGCTACCCTCGGCGCATGCGCGGGACTCGCTCACCGCGGGCGAGGATTATCGCGTCATCGCCCCTCCCGTCTCGACCGATACACCGGAAAAAATCGAGGTCATCGAGTTCTTCTCCTATGCCTGTCCGCATTGTAGCGAACTGAATCCTCTCGTTACCTCCTGGGCATCCCGGCTGCCATCCGGAGTCGTCCTGAAGCGCGTTCCGGTCAGCTTCAACAACCCCTTCTATACGATCATGGCGCGTTTTTACTATGCGCTTGAAGCCATTGGCGAGGAAGGGCGGCTGAACGCCGCCATCTTCGACGCGATTCACAACAAGAACCTTCGTCTCGTCGATGAAAAAAGCATTACCGAATGGGTCGCGTCGAAAAATGTCGACCCAAAAAAATTCAGCGACGCCTTCAACGCTTTCGGCGTCGATAGCCGCGTCAAGCGCGCCGAGCAACTGCGGCGAGATGCCAAGATCAACGGCGTTCCCGCCTTTGTCGTCGACGGTCGCTATCAGGTCATGTCCAGTGCGTCCATAAATGGCTACGGTGATTTTCTGAAGCTGACCGACAAGATCATCGAAAAACGCGCCATCGAGCGCAGGAAAAAATAAACCTCCTCTGGAATCACCGAGGTGCTCGTTGGAATGCTTGTTAAAGCGCGCCCTGCCGGAACGCCTTGCGGCGCGGTACCTCTTTTTTCTGGAAGAAGGACTTTGGCGCCCGAGGGCATGTCGGATGTGACCCAATCAACGGGGCGGGATGCCGAAGCAATCCATTCGAAAACTTTTTTCGCCCTCCTTTCGCTTCGACCCATCGGGTATGGTGAACGCCCGGACTCCGAAACGCGATGAAGCCCTTTCGCTCCGAATTTATCCCAATACGCGAAAAGCGTTATCATGTCCGCCTCTGGGGCTCCGACGACGCCCCAACGATCTTTTTTCTCCACGGATGGGGCGATACGG
>JAIRZC010000105.1 GCA_031267455.1 Accumulibacter sp.
AGGAACTCAAAAATCTGGCGCCGGGGGAAATCTATGTCTCCGACGTAATCGGCGCCTATGTGCCGTCAAAGATCATTGGGCGCTACACGCCCGCGGCGGTGGAAAAGATTGGAGAGAAGTTCGATCCCGAAAATTCCGCGTACGCCGGAATGGAAAACCCGGTAGGCAAGCGTTTCAAGGGAATCGTGCGTTGGGCAACCCCGGTCGTCGACAAGGGGAAAATCGTCGGTTACGTAACTCTGGCGCTCGACCACGACCACCTTCTGGAATTCTGCGCCCACATCATGCCGACACCGGATCGCTACACGGAAATTCCAGACGCATATGAAGGCAACTATGCCTTCATATGGGATCACAAGGGGCGAAGCATCGTCCACCCGCGTCATTTTTCGATCGTCGGCTACGATCCCGAGACAGGCGACCCGCAGGTTCCGTGGCTCGAAGACCGTATTTACGACGACTGGAAATCCAGTGGCTTGGGCTACACGGAGTTCATCAAAGACGTTCCGACCTTCGCTGAGCAATCCAATGACAAAAAACCCGCGTCGGACCTGACGAAAAAGGGGCTCGTGGGTCTCGATTGTCGGTATTTGAATTTCGCGCCGCAGTGTATTGGCTGGTTCGACCTGACCGAAAAGGGCGGTGCCGGATCCTTCCTGATCTACTGGAGCGGCCTGTGGAAACTCAACACCGCGGCGGCCATCCAGTACTACACCGGCCAATATGGAAAATCGCTGCGCGGCTTCGGGTTTGTCGCGGTTGGCGCGCAAGTCGACGATTTCCACCGTCCCGCGACCGAGACGAAGGAAAAAATCGCCTCTTACATCGCGTCTACGGACAAGGAATTGAACGACATGGCTACCGACGCCCAGCGTTCGATTCGTCGAAGCCTGATCGATACGGCCCTGCACCTGAGCCTTTCGACGGGCGCGATGATCGCGCTGGTCATCCTCGTCGCGATCTGGCTGGCGGCGGTGTTCACGCGGAGCATCACCTCGCTCATCGGCGGGATTACGCGCTTCCGTTCGGGAGAACGCCAGTTCCGCTTCAACGCGGTCGTCAAAGACGAGTTGGGCGCGCTCGCCGACGCTTTCGACGAGATGGCGGACAATGTCGTCAACAGCGTCAAGACGCCGCTGACCATCATGGACATGGACAAGAAGATCATCTATGTCAACGAAAGCGCGGAAATGGCGATGGGCGCCTCGCTCAAAGAACTCGCGGGGCAGTCTTATGATGACCACAGCATTTATCCCAATAATTCCCCCTCATCACCGATCGAGGCCTTCCTGAGCGGGCGCGACCCTGAAATCGCTTTCTTCGAGCCACTGCAGCGCTATTACCTCGGCAAGGCCGACTACTTCCGCGATATGAAGGGCAAAGCCGTCGGCTACATCGTGACGACGAACGACGTGACGGATATCGTCAATGAGCAGAAGAAAGCCGAACAGCAGCACACCCTGCTGAGCACCATATTTGTTTCCTCGCCCGACCTGATTTGGTACAAGAATGCCGACGGGTATTTCCTCGCGGTCAACCCGCGGTTTGCGCAGATATCGGGGGGGCAGCCCGAAGACCTGCTGATGGCGCGACCGGAAGACTTTCTGAGTGAGGAATTCGCCATGATCGACGCCGAATACGACGAAATCGCCACCGAGACGCGCAAACCGACTTATTCGGAACAGGCGCTCACCTTTGCGGACGGTCACGTCGAGATACAGGACGCTGTCCGCACGCCGATTTTCAAGGATAACGAGTTTCTCGGCATTCTGGGCGTCGCGCGCGACGTTTCCCAACACGTTGCCGCGGAAAAGATTCTCCGGGAAACGCAGACCGAACTCAAAGAAGCCGTAAACAAGGCAAATGTCGCCAACGAGGCGAAAAGCTCCTTCCTGGCGCAAATGAGCCACGAGATACGCACACCGATGAACGCAATCATCGGAATGAGCCTGCTTGCCGCGCGCGAATATGGAAAAGCGACGGCACTCGAACACATCGCCGAGATAAAGCGCGCCGCAACTTATCTGCTTTCGATCATCAACGACATACTCGATTTCTCGAAGATCGAGTCGGGGAGGATGGAGCTCGTCCCGATCGAATACCAGCTTTCCTCAGTGATCAATGATGTCCTCAACATTGTTCAGACGCGCGTCGCTGAAAAACGGCTCGCCTTCATCGCCAAGGTCGACCCGATGCTGCCGACCGTGGTTTATGGCGACGAAGTGCGCGTCCGCCAGATCATCACGAATCTCCTGACGAACGCGGTGAAGTACACGACCGAAGGTTTCGTCCTCTTCTCGGTCTCGGCGCTGGAACAGGGTGGGGGCGAATACGTCCATCTTTCCATTTCGATCCAGGACAGTGGGATCGGAATCAAGGACGAAGATATGGACAAGCTTTTCGCCAGCTTCGTCCAAGTGGACAAAATAAAGAACAAGGGTACCGAAGGCAGCGGGCTGGGCCTCGTCATCGCAAAGAGCTTGTGCGAAGCGATGGGCGGCGAAATCAGCTTTGAAAGCGAATACGGGAAAGGAAGCACCTTCTTTGTGCGCATCCCACAGAAAGTCGTCGACGCGAGGTGGATCGCGCAGGTGCGCAAGGCCGACGAAACCCGCGTGCTCCTCTACGAGGTGAAGGACCTCTACGGCGAGAATGTCGTCGATTCACTGGAACGCCTGGGAGTCACGGTCAAATGGGTCACTATGCAGTCCGAATTCTACGAGGCGCTCGAGCATGACGATCCCTATTCCCATGTTTTCGTTTTCCACGCGATGCTGGAAAGCGCGGGCAAGACGCTCGAGAGAATGAACTATCCGGCCAAGTTGATTTCCATCGTCGACTACGGTACGCAGGTTGCGAATCAAAAAGTCTATACGATCCCGCGACCGGTCCAATCGATCTCGCTGGCCAGTGTGCTGAACGACGAAGAAGCAATCGGTCGCATCGAGGGCGCGGACTATCATATGCATTTCATCGCGCCTGACGCGCACATTCTCATCGTCGACGACATCGCGACGAACCTCATGGTCGCCCAAGGCCTTCTGATGCCCTACCGGATGCGAGTGGACACTTGCCAGAGCGGGCGGGAAGCGATCCGCCTGGTCCAGGAAAATAGCTACGACCTCGTTTTCATGGACCACATGATGCCCGAGATGGACGGCATCGAGGTCACAAACCGCATTCGCGCGCTCGCCGACAGCCGTTTCGGCGAGATGCCGATCATCGCCTTGACGGCCAACGCAGTTTCAGGAATGAAAGAAATGTTCCTGAGAAGTGGAATGTCCGATTTCCTGACCAAACCGATCGATGTCGCGAAGCTCGACGCCATCTTGGGCAAATGGCTCCCCGCGGGCAAAAAGCAGGCTTACGTCGCAGAGGAGGTTCAGGACGAAGCCGGAAAGGCGGAAACGCCCCAAATCACCGTGGAAGGCCTCGACGTCGAGAAAGGCGTGTCGATGTCCGGCGGTTCGCCAGAAGCCTACCTCAACGTGCTGAAGATCTATTGCAAGGACGGTCGCGAAAAAATCGTCCAGATACGCGAATCGATCTCCAAAGGAGATATCGCGCTGTTTTCCATATATGTCCATGCCTTGAAGAGCGCCTCGGCGAGCATCGGCTCGGCGTCGCTTTCGGATCAAGCCAAGGAACTCGAATTCGCCGCGAAGCGGGGCGATACCGACTTTGTAAACGCTTGGGCCGAGCCTTTCATTGCCACGATGGAACCACTTCTCGACAATATCGAGGCCACGTTGCGGACGCTAGAAAAATCGGCGGCGGAAAAAGGGGCGCCCGCCGATGAAACGCTCCTGAAAGACCGTCTGGGAACCTTGAGGAAGGCGCTCAACGAGATGGATATGCCCGTCATCGACGAGATCGTAAACGAATTTTCCACGATGGCGCTGTCCGGCCCGGTCAAGGACGTTTTCGAAAAGGTCTCCGAACAGATTCTCGTCGGCGAGTATGAAACGGCGGTCCAACTCCTGGATGAGATGCCGTTGCCGTAGGAGGTGGAAGAGACGCTGGAACCGCGAAGCTTCCGGCGATTGATCCAGGATGGAGTCAAGCTTGGGATGGCCTGACCCGGTTTCCCGTCATCGCCAGAAAAGCGTCCTCGAGGTTGACGCGGCGCACGCTGAATTCGCCGCACTGGCGCCGGATGAATTCGTCGACACCGTCGCGTCCGGTGAAATATGCGCTTCGTAGCTCGGCGTCGTGGTAAAAATCGATGGCCCACCGACCGATGCCGTCCATGATCTCAGAAGGCGTCCCGACCGCCGCGAGTTTTCCACAGTGGATGAAAGCAACGCGGTCGGCAAGAAATTCCGCCTCCTCAATGTAATGTGTCGTCATGAATACGGTGATACCGTCTTGGCGGATTTTTTTTATCAGCCCCCAGATGCGCCGCCGGATATCCGGGTCGAGTCCGGCAGTCGGCTCGTCGAGAAAAAGAACGCGAGGTCGGTGCATCAGCGCCCGCGCGATCATCAGGCGACGTTTCAGCCCACCAGAAAGCGTGTTGACGGGCGCGTTCGCGCGATCGGCCATGTCGACCCGAGCCAAAAGAGCGTTGCTTGCCGCTGCGCGTTCATCGCGCGAAAGGCCGTAAAGCCGACCGTGAACATCCATGTTTTCGGCGACGGTCAAATCGCCATCGAGGTTGATGTGCTGCGCGGCGAGTCCGCAGAGGCGCTTAGCCTCGAGCGGGTTTTCCGCGATGTCGATGGAATCGATCCTGGCGCTCCCGGACGTCGGCGTGCCTAAGCCGTTCAGGATGCGGATCGTCGTCGTTTTCCCCGCGCCGTTCGGGCCGAGAAAGGCGAAAAACTCGCCTTTCTCCACCGACAGGGAAAGTCCGTCGAGCGCCGCGATGCCGCCATAGACCTTGACGAGATTCTCGATTCGTATCATCTTTTGCGAAGGTCATTTCAGTCGGCGCGCCGCTCATACCGGCGTCTTCCGCGTTCCGGAAGATTTAATACCCCTGAAGCATTATCCGGAGCACGCCGTCTTGCCCCCAATCCGGAGACACTGCTGCACACATTCCACTTCGGTAATTTTCGCGGACTTGGCGCTCGCCTTGCGAGCGTTTTCCAAAGGGAAGGTGAAATTGACCGTTCCATCGCTTTTTGCCTCGTAACGGCCGAAAACTATGCGATCGAAGGTCGATAGTTTCAAGGGGTTCGCCTTTGCGTCGTATACCGCGAAATGGATACTCAAGGGCCGGCAACTGTTGGTATAGGTAAAACTCCCCTTCATCGTCATCCTGTCCCGATAATTGATATCCCTGCCGCTATCCGGGGTGATCGTGAGACGGAATCGGAAGCCCCGGGGGACGCCTTTGGCCCTGCCGACTTCTATTGCGTCCAGCGAACTTTCCTGAGGCGTTGCCGACGGAGCGCCCGCTACGTCTTTCAATGCCTTGTCGATGGCCTCCAGTTCTGCGCAGCCCGTAAAAAGGAAGATGAGAAGTGGAATGACCCTCCGCATAAGTTGACCCTTTACCATAAAGAAACCTCCTCGCCACAAAAATTGTGATTGTTGTTAAGGCAAGCGGAGAGAAAGCCTATTCAGGGCCCACCCGCCTCACTGTCGTGAGTCTAGCAGACTTCGGCGCGCAAAAAACCAGGGGGTTACGTTCCCCGGAAAGTGGTATCGCGCTCAAGTTTTCGACAGGGCGCGGTCGATGTCCCAGAGAATGTCGTCGAGCGTCTCCAAACCGACCGAGAGGCGGATTAGGTCGGGCGGAACGCCGGCGGCGATTTGCTGCTCCTCGTTCATTTGACGGTGCGTCGTCGAGGCGGGATGGATGACGAGCGTCTTCGCGTCGCCGATATTGGCGAGGTGGGAAAGAAACTCGACATTCTCGATGAATTTCTGGCCCGCCTGCGCCCCGCCGCGGATTCCAAAAGAGAGTACTGCGCCACTTCCGAGCGGGAGGTATTTTTGCGCAAGCGCGTGATATTTGCTCGACGGAAGCGCCGGATAATTGACCCACGCGACCTTCGGATGCGATTCGAGGAAGCGCGCGACGGAAAGCGCGTTCGAACAGTGCCGTTCCATTCGCAGTGATAGCGTCTCGATTCCCTGCAGGAGCAAAAAGGCGTTGAAGGGCGAAAGCGATGGCCCAAAAGTCCTCAAGATTTCCATGCGGCATTTCGTGATGAAACCGAAGTCGCCGAAGGTTTCGTAAAAGCGGACATCGTGGTAACCAATCGACGGCTCGGTCATGCACGGAAAGTTTCCATTATCCCAGGGAAATTTCCCGGATTCGACGAGGATTCCGCCCATCGTCGTCCCATGCCCACCGAGGAATTTCGTCGCCGAGTGCAAGACGACAGATGCGCCCCATTCAAAGGGGCGGCAGAGCCAGGGAGACGCGAAAGTGTTATCGACGAAGAGCGGAATCCCCGCAGCTTCGGAAATCTTCGCGACACGTTCGATATCGAGCACATTGAGCGATGGGTTGCCGAGCGTTTCGGCATAAAGCGCCTTCGTCTTGGGTGTAATCGCGCGCGCGAAGTTTTCCGGGTCGTCCGAATCGACGAAGCGCGTATGGATACCAAGCTTGCGGAAATTGACGTCGAACTGTGAATACGTCCCACCGTAGAGCGTGCGTGCCGCAACGATCTCATCGCCGGCTGCGAGGATATTGAAGAGGGCGACCATCTGCGCGGCAAGGCCGCTCGAAACGGCGAGCGCCGCGCGTCCACCTTCGAGCGCGGCGACGCGCTCTTCGAGGACGGCAACTGTCGGATTGGAAAGGCGCGAATAGACATTGCCAAAGGTTTGGAGGTTGAAAAGGCTTGCGGCATGTTCCGGCGTATCGAAAACGTAGGAGGTCGTCTGATAGATCGGAACGGCGCGGCTGCCTGTGGCGGCGTCCGGGATTTGTCCTGCGTGAAGGCTCAAGGTATCGAATCCGTATTTGTGGTCGGGCATGGCAATTCCTTTCAAAGCGCGAGCGCTCGGCGCGACGAGATGACGCCTGTATTCACGCCCATCCAGTTGAGTCCGCCGAACAGGCGACCGTATTCGATTTTGACGCAACGGCCCATGACAACTTCAAGCCCGGCGTCCTCGGCAATTTTTTTCGCTTCCTCGTTGATGACGCCGATTTGCATCCAGAGCGCTTTCGCGCCGATCGCGACTGCATCACGCGCGATTGGAGCGCACTCTCCGGATTTTCGGAAAACGTCGACAAGATCGACTGGGAAAGGAATGGACCGAAGATCGGGATAGGATTTTTCGCCAAGGATTTCTGGATACTTCGGGGTAACGGGGACGATGCGGTAGCCATGCTCTTGCATGTATTTTGCGGCAAAAAAACTGGGGCGGTACCAATCGGCCGAAAGGCCGACGACAGCCAGTGTATGCGCGCCGCGCAGAATGCGGCGCAGGGTGAAAATGTCACTCATGGATTTTT
>JAIRZC010000138.1 GCA_031267455.1 Accumulibacter sp.
TTTTCGCGGAATGCCCTCTGCCTTGTTGATACCCGAGACCTCCATTTCACGTACCTCGGCACCCGGAAAGGCGGATCCAATGGTTTTCTTGATGTGTTCGGCCGTGTTTTCGCCGATCAGCATTCCATAATTGCGGCTGATGTAATTGATGATGGCTTCGTCGAGCTTGTCGCCGCCGACACGGACCGATCCCGCATAGACCATGCCACCCAGCGAAATAACGCCAACTTCGGTCGTCCCGCCGCCGATGTCGACGACCATCGAGCCGGTTGGCTCCGAAACGGGGAGGCCTGCTCCGATCGCGGCGGCCATAGGTTCCTCGATCAGAAAAACCCGGCTCGCGCCGGCGCCGACCGCGGACTCCCGGATCGCGCGGCGTTCAACCTGCGTCGAACCGGATGGGACGCAGATCATGATGCGCGGACTCGGCGACAAAAGCCTCGAATCATGTACCTTGCGTATGAACTGCTTGAGCATCTCTTCGGTAAAGGTGAAATCCGCGATCACGCCGTCTTTCATTGGGCGAATCACGGTAATCGACCCCGGAGCCTTTCCGAGCATCACCTTGGCATTCTGCCCGACGGCCTGGATGATCTTGCTGGCGTTGGGACCCCCTTCTATCCTGACGGCGACGACGGAAGGCTCGTCAAGGACGATTCCCTTGCCGCGCACGTATATCAATGTATTGGCCGTGCCGAGGTCGATCGCGAGGTCGTTCGCGAAATAAGCGCGCAAGAAATTGAAGCGTAGAAAACTGAACATGCCGAATATCCGTAAAACCAGTAGAAGCTGTGGCTGGAAAGCTGTTCATGATACCCTATACGCCTTCTATTTTTAACATTTTCGTAGTTTTGCACACCTATGTCGCTCACTCGGGATCAAATGCGCCGGATTGCCTATCTGGCGCGGATGGAAATCAGCGACGCCGATGCGGAATCGACGCTCGAAAGGATCAATGAAATCTTCCTTGGCCTGATCGAGCCCATGCTGGCCGTCGACACACGCGGCGTCGAGCCAATGGCGCACGCCCAGGATCTCACGCAACGACTTCGCGCCGATATCGTTACCGAAATGGACTGCCGTGAAGCCTTTCAAGCAATCGCGCCGGAAACCGATGCCGGGCTTTACCTCGTTCCACGGGTCATCGAATGATCGCGCGCACTTTGCGGGAGTTTTCGCGCGCACTCGAAAAACGCGAAATTTCGAGCATCGAATTGACGCGCTTTTATCTCGACCGGATCGAACGTTACAACCCGAAACTCAATGCTTTCATAACGCTCGACCCGGAAAGAAGCCTTGCGCAAGCCAAAGAAGCTGACGCGCGTATCGCCGCTGGCCGAGCCGAAGCGCTGACGGGTGTTCCTCTGGCGCAAAAGGACATTTTCTGCGCCAGGGGTTGGCGGACGAGCTGCGCTTCGAGGATGCTCGCCGATTTCGTGAGCCCCTACGATTCGACGGTCGTCGAACGCTTCAACGCTGAAGGAGTGGTCCTCTTGGGCAAGACCAATATGGACGAGTTCGCGATGGGGTCTTCAAACGAAAATTCATATTTTGGCCCGGTGCGGAACCCTTGGGATACTGATCGTGTTCCGGGCGGATCGTCGGGCGGTTCGGCTGCAGCGGTCGCGGCGTCGCTCGCGCCCGCCGCGACGGCGACGGATACGGGCGGTTCGATCCGCCAGCCATCCGCGCTCAGCGGCGTGACGGGAATCAAGCCGACCTACGGCATCGTCTCGCGCTACGGAATGATCGCGTTTGCCTCGTCGCTCGATCAGGGCGGACCGATCGCGTGGACGGCCGAAGACTGCGCGCTTTTGCTCAACGCGATGTCCGGTTTCGACGAACGCGATTCGACGAGCCTTGACCGCCCGAAGGAGGATTACCTGCGCGAACTGTCCTCCGAAAAAGGCGGGAAACCGCTTGCGGGGTTGAAAATAGGACTGCCAAAGGAGTTTTTCGGCGAAGGCTGCGAGCGGGGAGTCATGGACCGCGCGATGGAAGCCCTTGCGGTCTACCGGGAACTTGGCGCGAGAACCGTCGAAATCAGCCTCCCGAACATGGAGCTTTCGATCCCGGCGTATTACGTGATTGCTCCGGCCGAGGCCAGCTCGAACCTTTCGCGCTACGACGGCGTGCGCTACGGCTACCGCGCGCCAGAATACGGCGATATCGACGACATGTACGGAAAAACGCGATCACAAGGCTTTGGCGCCGAAGTCAGGCGACGCATTCTGATCGGAACTTACGTTCTTTCGCACGGTTACTACGACGCCTACTACCTCCAGGCGCAACGTGTCCGCCGCTTGATCGCGAACGATTTTTCTGCCGCCTTCGAGTGTTGCGACATCATCGCGGGGCCGACGACTCCGACGACGGCGTTCCGGATCGGCGAGAAGACAGCCGACCCGGTGCGGATGTATCTGTCGGATATTTATACGATCGCCGTCAATCTGGCGGGATTGCCGGGCTTGTCGCATCCCTGCGGTTTTTCGGAGGGGCTTCCGGTTGGGTTTCAGCTGATCGGAGGCTATTTTTCCGAAGCGCGCCTCTTGGAGGCCGCGCATCGTTTTCAGCAGGCCACCGATTGGCACCTTTGCCGTCCGACCGCGTTCGACGGCGTGTAAACGGCAATTCGTCCGACCGGATGGCCTCGGTGCCCCGCGTATCCTCCTTCGTCATCGGCGCGACAGCCTGCGTGAAATCCGGAGCATGATGCGCGATATCCTCTCCCTGCTGATCCAATGCCTGCGCAAGGCTTCTGTCATCATTTCGAAAACCGCCGATCTTTTGGCGCAAAGGAAAGAATATCCGCTCCTGTTTTCGAATTGTTCCATGACGGCGAAAATAAAAAAAAGCGGGATTCACTTCAAGGAAGGCGTCGATTTGGCCGTTGGACATCATTCCATCATTGAAGGCGATGTTTTCTTCGAAAAGGAAAATGCTTCTTTACGCGTCGGCGATAGGACGTTTATCGGCGCTTCCATTTTTTCCTGCGCGGAAAAAATACAGATTGGCAACGATGTATTGATCGCATTCGGAGTCGTGATCGCGGATCACGACTCGCACGCGATCGACTTTGCGCATCGTCAAAATGACGTTCGCCTCTGGCATGAGGGAAAAAAAGACTGGACACACGTCAAAACGGCGCCAGTGATTGTCGGCGACAAGGCGTGGATAGGAATGAACGCGCTGATTCTTGAGGGCGTGACCGTAGGCGAGGGCGCCATCATCGGCGCGGGCGCGGTCGTGACCCGCGACGTTCCGCAATGGACACTCGTCGCGGGCAATCCGGCGCGTGTCATCCGGGCGTTGGATTTGCGCGAATCCACGGAACATGCGTGTAAATGATCAAAAATCATCCGATGAATTGGGAAGCATCCGTCGTGTGGCTACGCGATCAGCCGGAGCATCGTCAGCTCGTGCGGGATTGTTTTTTCGACGACCCCGTGTTACGTGCTGCCGAGCGCTATCGTGCGAGCACGGAATGGTCGGCGGTCAGGGCTTTTTTGCCGAATCCTCCGGGGAAGGCGCTCGACATTGGATCGGGACGCGGGATCGCGGCGTTCGCGCTCGCGCGCGACGGCTGGGAGACGACGGCGCTCGAACCGGACTCCAGCCCTCTCGTCGGCGCCGGAGCGATACGCGAACTCTCCCGTCAGAGCGGGGTAGCGATCCGGGTTGTTGAAAATTGGGGCGAGCGGCTTCCTTTCGACGACCGAAGTTTTGATCTGGCCCACGCGCGCCAAGTGCTCCATCACGCGAAAGACCTGAGGAAATTCTGCGCCGAGATCGGCAGGGTGTTAAAGCCTGGCGGGCTGTGCATCGCAACGAGGGAGCACGTCTTGAGCGCGCGCGCCGACTTGCCCGCCTTTCTCGCTTCGCACCCTTTGCACGCGCTTTACGGCGGAGAGAACGCTTATTTGCTACGCGAGTACATCGACGCGCTTCAATCCGCCGGACTCTCGATTCGTCGGGTTCTGTCGCCGCTGGAATCGGACATCAATCTCTATCCCGGAAGTCTCGTGGAAGCGCGCGGGCGGCTTGCCGCAAAACTCAAGCTTCCGCTACCCGAATGGTTTCTGAACCTGCTCCTGTCTTGGCGAAGCCGGCTCAGCGCCGCGCCGGGACGCCTCTATACCTTTGTCTGCGCGCGCTCATGAAAAAAAGCGTATTCATCACGGGTGTTTTTGGCTTTTTGGGTTCGTGGTGCGCCGCGCACTTTTCCGAATCCGGTTTCGAGGTCGTCGGAATCGGAAATACCAACGATGCTTCAAGGAAATGTCCCTGTTTCGATCGTGGCACATTGGTCGGCACACATGAAGGCGCGGTCACGGCGCGGGCGCTCGACGCGGCGGCGGAGAACTTTGGCCTGCCTCATGCGCTCGTTCATTGCGCGGGCGGTGGCTCGGTCGCTTTTTCCTATGATAATCCCCGTGAAGATTTTCTGCGCACCGTGGGATCGACCGCGGAAGTCCTCGATTTCTTGCGGCGGAATGCTTCGGTCCGCCTCGTCTACCCGTCGAGCGTCGCTGTTTATGGGAAGGCCGAGCGCGTCCCGATCGCCGAGACGGCGCACTGCGCGCCCGTGTCGCCCTACGGCGTGCACAAGCATCTGGCCGAACAACTTTGCCGCGCCTACGCCGCGCAATGGAATCTCCCCGTCGCGATCATCCGTTTCTTTTCCCTTTATGGCGAGGGCCTGCGCAAACAGTTGTTATGGGACGCCTGCCGCAAGGCTGCGCAGGAAAATTTTTCTTTTTTCGGCGCAGG
>JAIRZC010000149.1 GCA_031267455.1 Accumulibacter sp.
CGCGGCCCGGCAAAGCGCCCGATATGGTAATTCACTGAATCGCCGAGCGAGGCGGACAGCATCAGGACGGCAATCAGCAGCGCGATGTTCATCCCTCCGAGCGCGGCAAGCGCGCCGGAGACGAAAAGGAGCGAGTCTCCCGGAAGGAAAGGCGTCACGATCAAGCCGGTTTCGCAGAAAACGATCAGGAAGAGAATCGCGTAGATCCAGGGACCGTAATCCTGGACGAAAATTCCAAGGTGTCTGTCCAGATGCAAGAAGATATCGATAAGGCCGGAAAGATGTTCCATCGCGATTCGGCGCTCAAAATAATGATTCTATCAGAAGGCCCATTCCATCGCGTTCGCCTGCCCTTGTCCGCGAGCCGTCATTTTTTCCCGCCGCGTTCAAGCCTTCTTGCAGCGAAGCGAGAGACGGATGGAGCATTTCAACGAAGTGTCGGCGCCGATTCCAGGTTTCAGGCGTGTTTCAATGTTTCAATCCTGGCTCGCAGCTAAGCGACAGGGGAATTGTTGCGGGGGCGGTTCGCGAACCGCCGCGCTTTACGAGAAAAAGCCGGCGAGGGCGACGGACATCGCGACGAGAGCGGCGAGTCCGCCGAGAAAGCGCAGGAGACTCGGGCGATAGGCGATCGAAAGCGCGATTCCTGCTGAGACGATGGCAATCACGCCGAAGAAGACGGTGATCCCGATCGACACGCCGTAGGCTTGGACGGATGACCCAAAGGAAAGAACGAGCATCGCCGCGCCGAGGCCCAAGCGCGCGCGACCGCGCGGGAGAGGCGGCGCTTTCCCTAAGGCCTGTTTCGCGTGGCGGTCCATCCCGAGGCACACAAAACCGAGTCCGGCTGCGGAAAGCGCGAAAATCAGGATGTTCGGGTAAGTCATCGCCGCCGGCTTCGTTCGTCTGTTGCAGGCAACGGCCTTTCTCCAGGTTCGTGGAGAGCGATCGACCCGAAATTATGTAAATGAACTTTTCGGGCGGCAAAAAGCAGCAACGCTCCGGCAAAGAGCGCGCACAAGTCGAAACCAGCAACCTGCCACGGCCCGGACGCGAGACTTCGGAACAGGGGCGAGACGCCGGTCAATCCGTTGACAAGCGGCAGCAAAGCGATCAACGCACCGGAAAAGCTCAACTGCTCGACCCAGGCGGATAAATGCTTCCGAAGCGTCGCGTGAATCAGCGAAGCGGCCCAGGCGAGAAAAAAGACTCGGATTTCCCATTCGCTTCGCGCGAAAAGGGTGTCGGGCAGCAGGCGCCCAGCCCAAAAATAGGCGCCGAGGGCGATGAGCCACCCGGATATGCCGGAAACATTCAGAATTTCGACACAACGGCAACCGACAGGTATGGCCTCACCCGGGCCACGCGCCTTGAAGCGCGAAATCCGCCACAGGATGAGACCGGTCGCGATCATCAGCGCGCCGGAAATCCCCGCCAGAAACAAAAGCCAGCGTTGCACCGGCGTCGCAAAACGCCCCAGGTGCAGCGTCACCAGCGAATTCCAGACCGAGACGATGGCCGAGGACGCTTTCGCGGGTGGCGTTTCAAGCCTCTTGCCGGTTATGCCGTCAAAAAGCAGGCGGCGGGCAATGCCGCGGTTGGCAAGGCTGTAGCCTTGCGCCTGGATCACTTCGACGGTCGCGCCGGCATCGCCGGGATTCGCGACGACGACCGAACCGGCCCTTCCACCTCGCCATTCTTCTTGCGCGGCATCTACCATCGGCGCGAGATCACCCAACGGAGCAGGCTTTCTGGAAGGCGGCGCGATATTGAAACGATCTCGCCCGCCGCGAATGCCCATCGTGAAGCCTGTGGCGTCGTCGGGATAAACGCTGCGGACGACAGACGGCATCAGCATCGCGCCAAGCAGGAGCAGGCCGGAGAACGTGATCGCGAAATGAAACGGCAGGGAAACGACACCGACGAGCGCGTGCGCGTCGAGCCATGAACGCTTCCCTCTGTTTGGACGGAAGGTGAAAAAATCCTTGAAAAAGTTGCGATGGATGATTACGCCCGTAACGAGCGCGACCAGCATGACCATCGCCGCGATCCCGACCGTCCAGCGCCCGACGAACCAGCTGACGCCGTGCAGCTGGAAATGCAAACGGAACAAAAAGGTGGCGCCGGAGCTTTCACGCATCTTGAGAATCTCCCCTGTCGAGGGATCCAGGCCGAGCCGTTTCATCTCCGGCCGAGAGCCATGCGCCGGACGGCGCGAAGCGCCCGACCGCGGAGAAGGCGAAGAGTACCGTGAAGACAGGACATCGGCGCGCCATGCGACAAATAGAGTTGGATCGCGCGGCCCCGGCAAGGTGATGGTCCATTGTCGCGAATCAGGCGCTTCGCGCTCGAGAACACGCCTCGCGTGTATGATCGCCCGCGCGTCATCGCGCAGATGGTGGAGTTCGGGGTGCATCCAGAAATTGATCTCGTTTCGAAAAAAAGACAGGCTGCCGCTCGCGAAAATCACGAACAACAGCCAGCCAAGAAGGAGACCGGTCCAAGTATGCAACCATGCCATCGACTGCCGCAAGGGGCGGGGGCGATCGAATGGCGGATTGAAAGACATGCGCTAACCTGAAAAATGCAGCCACGCGGCGAGTGCCATGGCGGGAAAGAGTAAGCCCAGCGCGGCGCGCGATACCGTCGCCGCGGCGAAAACCCACACGATGGCGCACACATTGAGAATGAAACCCAGCATCAACGAAAAGGCGGCTGCATCGAGCGGCGAGGAAAAGGGCCCCCCCCGCGCGAACGCCACTCCCGCAAGAACGCTAAACCCGTAAGCGCCAAAAATCGCGAACACGACTCTTAAGCCGAGGTTCAACGCGGAACCTTTATCGGAATGAAGAGGCGTGGCTCGCTTTTCCATGCGTCGTTCAAAAAGAAAGGATCATACTCACAGGATACGCGCGACCCAGATCATCCCCGCGCCGAGGGCGGGCACGCAAGAAAAGTCAGCAGATTGCCACGGGCGATGTAAACATCGTTCATCAAGTTTATATTTTATATCATTTATTATAATTAATATCTCTTTTATCATTATCAGGATATCCCTCTCTTTCCGAGGTTTTTCGCTGGCGATCTCATCCCCTGAAAAAGCGTCGGCAGGGAAAAAGCGCGGGATTCAAGATACCCGAAACACCCAAGACGTGGATATCTCCGAAACACTAGTCGTCCCTGAAATCTCGCGGAAATCGCAATGAACAATTTTTCCAAATCTCCCCTGCCGACGGAGCCTCGATTCTAACGGAAAAACCGAAAAATAAAAACGATAATTATTACTATTAGCATTCGCTGGGAAACTGTCGAACCGGATGAGTCAAAGCGAAAGAGGTACTGGATCGGGTTTCTCTTGAATTCAAGCGAATAGTTATTCTATTCGTACCGAGATCCGGGGGAAAGTGAAGCATCTTACCAGCAGTCGATTGGGTCAAATCCGACAGCCTTCTAAGTATCCGCATGAAAAACGGCGGATCGGAGCGCGCCTCGCTATAATCGCTCCATGCCCGATTCCCCGCTTCCTTCTCCGGTTTCCATACGTCTTTTGCCCGATCTTTTGGTCAGCCAGATCGCCGCTGGCGAAGTGGTCGAGCGCCCCGCTTCTGTCCTAAAAGAGTTGCTCGAAAACTCGCTCGACGCACTCTGCGCATCGATCCGGGTTCAGGTCGAAGGAGGTGGCGTAAAACTGATCCGCGTCAGCGACGATGGCCGCGGAATCGCTAGGGACGAACTCGCGCTGGCCCTGACACGCCATGCGACATCGAAAATCGCCTCCTTGAAAGACCTCGAACATGTTTCGACATTGGGATTCCGTGGCGAGGCACTGGCATCGGCGGCCTCCGTCGCGCGTCTGTCATTGACAAGCCGCGCCGCGTTCGATCGAGGCGGCCACGGGTGGCGCCTTTTCGCCGGGTCTGGAAACTCGCCGGAACCCGCAGCCCTTGACAGCGGAACCGTCGTCGAAATCCGCGACCTCTATTACAATACGCCGGCGCGCCGCAAGTTCCTGAAATCCGAAGCGACCGAATTCGCGCACTGCGCCGACGCTTTCAAGCGTATCGCGCTCGCGCATCCGGGTATTGCCTTTTCACTTTCGCACAATGGTCGCGAAAGCCTGCGCTTGCTCCCGACGGATATTTCCGGGCGCATCGGCGATATCCTTGGCGAAGAATTCCTTCTATCGGCGCGCGCTCTCGACACCGGAGACTCCGCGCTGCCGCGTATCTTTGGTTATTGCCTCCAGCCCGCGTTCGCGCGAGCGCGCGGCGACCTCCAGTACTGCTACGTCAACGGCCGCTTTGTCCGTGATCGGCTGCTCGGCCACGCCGTTCGCGAAGCCTACCAGGACATGTTGCACGGCGATCGCTATCCCGCCTACTGTCTTTTCCTCGAAATCGACCCGGCCAGCGTCGATGTCAACGTGCATCCCTCCAAGACAGAAGTCCGTTTCAGGGACAGCCGCGCCGTTCACCAATTCGTCTTTCACGCGGTTCTCCGCGCGATTTCCGCTCCAAAAAACGCTTCGCCGCTGCCTCCGGCTGCGGGCAATCCCTTTGCCGCATCCGCTAAGGGGGCGCGCGCGGAGGAGACGCGGGGAAAAATATTCGCACCTGACTACCCGCTCGCGCGCGAAAGGACGCTGAAGTTCAACAGCGACCGCGCGACCCAGGCGTATTACGGTTTTGCCCATACGGCATTTTCGGGCGCTTTCGGGACATCCAATTCACCCGCCGACGAGTCCGAAAACACCACGACGTCAGGAGATGGCGCGGATGACGCGGAGGGCATTCCGCCGCTCGGTTACGCGCTCGCGCAATTGCATGGCATCTATATCCTGGCGCAAAACGCGCGCGGCCTCATCATCGTCGACATGCACGCGGCGCACGAACGGATCGTGTATGAACGGCTCAAGGCTGCCCTGGACGCGCACGACACAAGCGTGCAGGCGCTCCTGGTTCCTGCCGTTTTTTCCGTCACCGCGCTTGACGCTGCGGCGGTCGAAGAACACGCCGAGACTCTGCGTGAGCTGGGTTTCGAAATCGGCCTCGCCGGAGAAACCCAGGTCACTGTGCGCGCCATGCCCGCGCCGCTTCTGGCGGCCGATCCCGAGGAAATCGTCCGCGAACTCCTCGATGAATTGCGCGAGCACGGGGTTTCGCAAATTGCGACGGCCCGGAGGAATGCTTTTCTCGCGCGGATGGCGTGTCACGGCGCCGTGCGCGCCCACCGTCGCCTTACATTGCCGGAAATGAACGCGCTTTTGCGTCGGATGGAAGAAACCGAACGCGCCGATCAGTGCAACCACGGCCGCCCGACCTGGATGGAAGTTCCGCTCGATGAGATCGATAAACTCTTCCTGCGCGGGCGATGAGTATCCTGCGATGCGCGCGCCGACCGCCCTCATTTTGATGGGACCCACAGCGAGCGGAAAAAGCGCGCTTGCGCTTGCGCTTGCTCGCCGTTTTCCCGTCGAAATCATCAGTGTCGATTCGGCGCAGGTATTCCGTGGGATGGACATCGGGACGGCCAAACCCGACAGCGAGGTCCGCGCGCGCTTCCCGCACCACCTGATCGACCTCGTGACACCGGAAGAAAGCTATTCGGTCGCGCGTTTCCGGGACGACGCGATTGATGCGATGGCGCATATCGTCAGTTCCGGGAAAACACCCCTGCTCGTCGGCGGAACGATGCTTTACTTCAAAGCCTTGCTTGAAGGACTTTCCGACTTGCCAAAAGCCGTCCCGGAAATACGCGCGGAGATCGACGCGTTCGCGGCGAAAAACGGCTGGCCCGCCGCTCACGCCGAACTGGCGAGGGCGGACCCCCAAACCGCCGCTCGCCTGCGGACAACCGACGCGCAGCGCATCCAGCGCGCGATCGAAGTCTACCGTGTCAGCGGTCGACCGCTTTCCGCCCTTCTTACCGAAAAAAACCGCCGTCTGCCCCCCTATGCTTTTCTTTCGCTCGGCATCCTGCCGTCGGACCGCGCCTGCCTGCATGAGCGGATCTCCGCGCGCTTCGACGCGATGCTCGCGGCCGGACTCGAAGACGAAGTGATCCGGCTCCAAAAGACTTGGCATTTGAGCCTCAAGCTGCCGTCGATGCGATGTGTCGGTTACCGGCAAGTCTGGGAAGCGCTGGAGGGCCTTTATCCCCGCGCGGAAATACGTGACCGCGGTATCTGCGCGACGCGCCAACTGGCCAAACGCCAGATCACCTGGATGGTCAACACGCTCAGGCCCGAAATATTTGACTGTCTGGACCCCGGCTTTGCCGACAAAGTCGCGACGCGCGTGGAAAAAACGATTCGCCGAAGAAGTGCGGTGCCGGACGGAGCAATCCCATTTCCAAATCACTCGTGAAGCGCGAATGCGCCCCAAGCTACCGGTTTCTTTTTTCAAGTGTCCAGAAAAAATCGAAACCGCATTGATGAAAAATTCACCCGTGTTATCATTCGGACTTGTTCGAATGCTGTTCAAAATCGATGAGCGATAGCAACCACAATGCAGCCCTCCTCAATCGGCAGCCCATCCTCGATCTAAATCAGGACATTGTCGGTTACGCGCTTTCCCTGCGAAAGCCGGAAGACCTCACGCTCACGTGGGCAAATATCGATTCGCCCTTTCCCGCGCTCATCTGTGCCGCCTATGCCGAACTGGGCATCCATGAGGCATTGGGCGAGAACAAAGCCTTCCTCGGCATCGACTTCGGTTTTCTTCACGACGACGCGATCGAGGCGCTCCCCGCCGACGCCGTCGTTCTCGAACTGCCCCTTGGCTTCGAGCCGCCCGACGAAAGCACCTTGAAGCGCATCCGTTTTCTGCGCGAACGCCATTATTCTTTCGCGTTGACAAACTATACCGGATTCGACGAACGCAGCCAGCCTCTGCTGAACCTGATCGACATCATCTCGGTCGACGTCCCCGACTTTGACGATGAAGCGCTTATCGCGACCGCCGGACCCCTGACGCATCTTCCGCTGAAATTACTCGCCAAGGGCGTCGATGACCAGGAACGAATGGAATTTTGCCGGAAAACGGGCTTCCAGCTCTTCCAGGGCCATTATTTCGCGCGTCCTGAAACCGTCAAAGGCCAGCGGCTCTCGCCTTCGCGCGGCAGCCTCACTTACCTGATCGACCTGACCTCGCGCAATGTGGATACCGCAACAATAGAGGACGGAATCAAGCGTGAGCCGCCACTGGTCGTCAATTTGCTCCGGATCGCCAACTCGAACAAATTCGGAAATTCCGAACGCGTCACTTCGTTGCGCGCCGCGATCGAAACGCTGGGCCTGCGTCAACTGCAGCGATGGTTCCAGCTCCTTT
>JAIRZC010000166.1 GCA_031267455.1 Accumulibacter sp.
CTTTCGCCAACAGCCGCCGCGACATGGGATTCGCGGTCGCGGCAGGGGTTCTCGTCTTGTCGCTGGGGCTACTGTGACCCGCGCGGATACCGACCGGGCGCCAGAATTTCCGAGTCCTCCGCTGCTCGAATTCGAGCGAGTTTCCTTCACTTATTCCGATGGCCAGCCGGGGCTTTCCGCGTGTTCTCTGACGATACGCGAGGGAAGCCGCAATGCCCTGATTGGCGCGAACGGCGCGGGGAAGACGACATTGTTTCTTCATGCGAATGGGCTTTTTCGTCCACAGGCGGGGTGCGTGCGCTATTCCGGCCAGTCGGTCGACTACAGCCGCGCGGGGCTTCGCCGGCTGCGTAGTGACGTCGGACTTGTTTTCCAGAATCCCGATCAACAGCTTTTTTCGGCGAGCGTCTTCGAGGATGTTTCCTTCGGCCCACTCAATCTTGGACTCGACCCGGAAAGCGTCCGCGAGCGCGTCGAGGCGGCGCTCGACGCGGTGCGGATGTCCGGATTTTCCGACCGGCTCGCGCACAATTTGAGTTTCGGTCAGAGAAAGCGCATTTGCATTGCGGGCGTCCTCGCCATGCGGCCGCGCCTGTTGATTCTCGACGAGCCGATGGCGGGGCTCGACCACGCGATGCGCAAAGATCTGCTCTCGGTGCTCGATGGGATGCACGAGCGCGGGATCACGCTTTTTTTGGCGACGCACGACATTGATTTCGCTTATCGCTGGGCCGACCGGATTCACCTGATGGCCGCCGGGTGTTGCGTCGCCGCGTTCGACGCAGGGGAATTGTCCGAAAACGCGACCGCGCTTCAAAACGCGGGCCTGCCGCTTCCCGATGTCGTCGGGCTTCACCGGCGTCTCGTCGAAGAGGGCGTGACCGCTGGGGGAGATGTGCCGCGCAGCGTGCGTGAACTTCTCGATTCATTGACGCAAAGGAGCATTCGATGAGGAATCCCGATCCGCGCGGCGAAGCATTGGCGCCCGGAAAAATATGGTTTGTCGGCGCGGGCCCCGGCGACCCCGATCTGATTACAGTCAAGGGGCGCGACCTTCTGGCGCGTTCGGGCGCGATTCTCTATGCCGGCTCGCTCGTCGACCGGACGGCGACGCGCTATGCGCCGCCGGATTGCGATATCCGCGACTCGAAGGATATGACGCTCGAAGAAATGGTCGACTGGCTTTGCGAAATGGCCGGACGGCACGCGATCGTCGTTCGCCTGCAAACGGGCGATCCCGCGCTTTACGGTGCGTTGATCGAAATGACTCGACCGTTGTCGGACGCCGGAATCGACTGGGCCGTCGTCCCCGGCGTTTCCTCGGCGATGGCTTCGATGGCGGCCGCCCGCGAAACGATGACATTGCCCGAAGTGACGCAGACGGTCATCCTGACGCGGACAGCGGGACGGACGCCGATGCCCGAAGGCGAAGACCTCGAGGCGCTTGCGGCGCATCACTGTACGCTCTGCGTTTACCTGTCGGCGACGCTGATCGGAAAAGTTCAGCGGGCGCTGCGCGCCGCCGGATGGCGCGAAGACGCTCCCATCCTCGTCGTGCAAAAGGCGAGTTGGCCGGGCGAGGAAAAAATCGTGCGCGGCTCCCTGGCCGACATCGCGCAAAAATGCCGTGAAGGCGGAATCGGGCGCCAGGCAATGATCATCGCCAGCCCGACGCTTGGTTCCGCCGGATGGGAAACGCTTCTTCGCTCCAAACTTTACGATCCGGCGTTTTCACATCGTTATCGCCGTGCCTCGGAGGCCGCATGACCTGCCCGAAATCCACGACACTGCTCCTGGCCGGACACGGGTCGCGCAATCCGGAAGGCAATCGGGAAGTCGGAAAGTTCGCTGCCCTGTGGCGTGAAAGACATCCCGACTGGCGCATCGAGCTCTGCTTCATCGAGTACGCCGAAGTATTGCTCGACGAAGGCCTCGACCGCGCGGCGCGCGGCGCGGAACGCGTCGTTCTCATCCCTTTCATCCTCAACGCGGCGGGGCACGTCAAAATGGAACTGCCCGCGGCCTTGGACGCCGCGCGCAAACGCCACCCCCAGGTCGAGTTCGTCATGGGCCGCTACGTCGGTATGGGCTACGAGATCCTCGCGATCCTGCAGAACCAGTTGAACCGGCTGATGCGCTCGCTCGACTTTCCGGACCCGAAAACGACTGGAATCATTCTGCTCGGGCGCGGTTCGTCCGACGCGAGCGCGAACGGCGAGCTCGCGCGCGTCGCGCGCTGGCTCTTCGAGAGCAATGATCACGAGCTTGTCGACCTGGCGTTTACCGGGATTACCTGGCCGAGGCTGGAGACCGTCGTACAGCGGCAGGCCAAGCTCGGAATGACGCAAATCTGCGTCGTTCCTGTCTATCTTTTCACCGGTGTATTGATCGATCGCATCGGTGCCCAGGTCAAACGCGTCGAGCGGCAATACCCCCGGATTTCCTTTGCGCTGGGAACGCATTTCGGGTTCGACAGCCGGGTATTCGACCTCTTCGATTCGCACGTGGCCGCGGTCGATTCCCGCGAAAACCTTCAGTTCGAGTGCGATGGCTGCAAGTACCGCGAAAGTGTGGAAGGCGAGGAAGCGGCCGATTCGGAGCATACAGCGGCAAATCATTGCGGAGACGAGCATTGCGAATGACGAAGATTACCGAACAGATGACCTTGGCCGGACGCGCCATCGAAGTCGATTCATTCGACCTCATCGACACTGAAGCCGGATCGCGCGCAAAATACACCGATGAAGAGTGGCCCCTCGTGCGTCGCATGATTCATGCGAGCGGCGATTTCGATTTCAACGGCTTGACCGAATTCCACCCGAACGCGGTCGTTTCGGGCGTTGCCGCCATCCGAAAGGGCGGAACGCGTATCGTCGCCGACGTCGAGATGATCTGCGCCGGTCTTTCGGCCCCTCGCCTCGAATACTTTGGGATGACGGCGCTTCGCTTTATCGCCGACCCCGATGTCGTCGAGCGCGCGAGGGCGCAGGGCAGCACGCGGGCGGTCCAAGCGATGCGAAAAGCGCATTGCGAGGCTTGCCTCGACGGCGCGATCGTCGGGATCGGGAACGCGCCCACGGCGCTTTTGGAGGTCATCAGGCTCGTTCGCGCCGAAGGCGCGAAACCCTCGCTCATCATCGGGATGCCAGTCGGTTTTGTCTCGGCGGTTGAATCGAAAGATATGCTGATGACGCTCGAAGAAGTCCCTTGGATTTCCGTTCGCGGACGAAAAGGCGGTTCGACGCTCGTCGTCGCGGCGATTCACGCGCTACTCGCGCTCGCGCAGACCGGACGGGAGGAAAATGGCTGAAAAGACTCCTGCCATCCGGTCTCGCCGAGGCGAGGGTCGCAGACATCGTGGCGCGCGCAGCGGCTTTACGACCGGCGCGTGTGCCGCAGCGGCCGCTCGCGCGGCGGTGCTCGGGATCCTTGACGGCGAAGTTCCAAAGACCGTGCTCTGCCGCCTGCCCAACGGGGACGACGTGAATTTCACCGTCGAAGACGGCCATGTCGAAGGCGCCGGCACGGCGCGCGCTGTTGTCATTAAAGACGCCGGTGACGATCCCGATGTGACGAACGGCGCGCGCCTGACGGTCGATATTCGCGTAGTTCCGGAGGCCGCGGGTGACATTGTCCTTCGCGGCGGCGCGGGCGTCGGAAAAGTGACCCTGGAAGGTCTGGGGCTTGCCGTCGGCGATTCGGCGATCAACCCGGTTCCTCGGCGAAACATCCGCGAAAACGTGCGCGCCGTGGGCGCTTCGTTGCTCGAACGAGACGGCCTGGATATCGCCATTTCGGTTCCGGGCGGCGAAGAGATGGCGAGGCGGACGCTCAATCCGCGGCTCGGAATCCTGGGCGGAATCTCGATTCTCGGGACGACTGGAATTGTG
>JAIRZC010000188.1 GCA_031267455.1 Accumulibacter sp.
TCGTCCATGACGATCACCGCTCCGGACCCCAGCATCGATCCCGCGCGATGGAGGCAGTCGTAATCCATCGTGAGACCCATCGCGATTTCACCGGGAAGTACTGGCGCCGAGGTTCCGCCGGGAATACAAGCTTTTATCGCGCGCCCCCCGCGCACGCCGCCAGCCAATTCAAGTAGGGCGGGAAAGGGCGTCCCGAGAGGGACTTCGTAATTTCCGGGCCGGACGACATGGCCCGAGACCGAGAACAGCTTCGTCCCGCCGTTGCCGGGTTTCCCCGCGGCAAGGTAGGCCTCGGCGCCCATGGAAAGGATAAAGGGCACCGCCGCGAAGGTTTCGGTGTTGTTGATCGTCGTCGGCGCGCCGTAAAGCCCCGAACTTGCCGGGAAAGGCGGTTTGTTGCGCGGCTGCCCCTTCTTGCCTTCGAGGGATTCGAGCAATCCCGTCTCCTCGCCACACACGTAGGAGCCGTAGCCCCTGTGCGCGAAGATGTCGACGCAAAGGCCCGACCCAAGGATGTCGCTCCCGACGAAATTCGCCGCGCGCGCTTCGTCGAGCGCTTCATTGAAGCGATCAAACGCATCAGGAATCTCGCCGTGGATGTAGTTGTACGCCCGCGCAACGCCCATCGTATACGCGCCGATGAGCATACCTTCGATTACCGCGTGCGGATTCAGGAGCAAAAGATCGCGATCCTTGAAGCTTCCCGGTTCCCCCTCGTCGGAGTTGCAGATCAGGTATTTGTCGCCTGTGTAATCCGACGGCATGAAACTCCATTTCAATCCCGTCGGAAAACCCGCGCCGCCCCGTCCGCGCAAAGCGGATTTCTTGATCTCGTCGATCACGCATCCTGGCGAAGTTCTCTCGTAGAGGATTTTCCTGAGCGCCGAATAACCGCCACGATCGATGTACGCGCGGCAACGCCAGCCTTCGGCGTCCGAAGGATCGAGGCTGCGGGTCAAAATCGGATTGATCGCGCCCTCGATCGCCATCACTCGATTTCCCGCAGTAATTTATCAATGGTCTCCGGCGAAAGGCGAGCGCACATCCGGTCTTCGTCCAAGAGAGCGACCGGCGCGTCGCCGCACGCGCCCAAGCACTCGCCCTCCTTAAGCGTGATTCGCCCGTCAGGCGTCGTCTCGCCAAAACCGATCCCGAGCCGCTCTTTCAGGAAGTCGGCGGCCTTAAGCGCGCCGGAAAGCCGGCACGGCAGGTTCGTGCATAGCATCAGGCAGTGTCTTCCGGACGATTCGGTCCGGTACATCGCATAAAAAGTGGCGATTTCGCGAACCGCGATCGGCGGCATGCCGAGCAAACCGGCGACGAATTCCATCGTCTCGTTCGAGAGGTAAGTTTTTTCCTTTTGGGCGATTGCCAGCGCCGCCATGACGGCGGATTGTTTTCGGCCTGCCGGGTACTTCGCGATTTCCCGGTCGATTTTTTCCAGCGATTCTCGTGTCAGCATCAGCGGTCTATTTCGCCAAAAACGATGTCGAGCGTACCGACGATCGTTACGACGTCGGCGATCATGTGCCCTTGTGTCATCTCGCCGATCGCCGCCAGGTGGGCAAAGCCCGGCGACCGGATTTTCAGGCGGTAGGGTTTGTTCGCGCCGTCCGAGACGACATAAACGCCGAACTCGCCTTTCGGGTGTTCGATGGCTGAATAGACCTCGCCTTCCGGAACGAAAAAGCCTTCGGAAAAAAGCTTGAAGTGGCGGATCATTCCTTCTAAGGTCGATTTCATTTCGGCGCGCGGCGGAGCGGCGGCGCGGCAATCGTCCGTAACGACGGGGCCAGGATTGGCACGCAGCCAGTCGACACATTGCCTGAGTATCCGCGTCGACTGCCGCATTTCCTCCATCCGGACGAGGTAGCGATCGTAACAATCGCCCGCCGTCCCGACTGGAATGCCGAAGTCGAGGCGATCATAGACTTCGTAAGGCTGTGTTTTCCGCAAGTCCCACTCGACTCCCGAAGCGCGCAGCATCGGGCCGGAAAAACCGAGAGCGATAGCGCGCTCGGAGGTAACGACGCCGACATTGACGAGGCGTTGTTTCCAGATGCGGTTGTCTGTCAGGAGGGTTTCGTATTCGTCAAGCCTTTTCGGAAAACGTTGGGCAAAATCATCGATGAAGTCGAGCAGCGAGCCATCGCGCGCCTCGTTGAGCCGCTTTAGCTTCTCTGCGTTTTTCCATTTGGATTCGGTATATTTTGGCATCGTATCCGGCAAGTCGCGCAAAACGCCGCCTGGCCGGTAATAGGCCGCATGAACCCGCGTCCCCGAAACGGCTTCATAACAGTCGAGCAAGTCCTCACGTTCCCTGAAAGCGTAAAGAATCATCGACATCGCGCCAACGTCGAGTCCATGCGAACCGACCCACAACAGATGGTTGAGAATGCGCGTGATCTCGTCGAAGAGGACTCGTATGTAGCGCGCGCGGATCGGAACGTCGATTCCGAGCAATTTTTCCAGCGCGAGGCAATAAGCGTGCTCGTTGCACATCGCCGAGACGTAGTCCAAGCGATCCATGTACGGAAGGTTCTGCATCCATTTTTTGTGTTCGGCGAGTTTTTCCGTCCCCCGGTGCAGCATGCCGATGTGCGGGTCGGCTCCGACGACGACTTCACCGTCGAGTTCAAGCACCATCCGCAGAACACCGTGCGCCGCAGGGTGCTGCGGACCGAAGTTCAGGAAGTAATTCCGGAATTCAGGCATCCTGGTGTCGGCGCGAATTCATTCGGGAAAGCGGCGCGGCATGATTTCGCGCGCTTTTGCCGTCGTCGGCTCGTTGACTACGCGCCCCCGTCCGGCGTCGTAGCGCGCCTCGACCTTCCCCGAGACCGGAAAATCCTTGCGCAGCGGGTGCCCGTCGAAACCGTAGTCGGTCAGGAGGCGGCGCAGATTTCCGTGACCCGTGAAAACGATGCCGAAAAGATCGAAGGCCTCTCGCTCGAACCAGTCTGCCGAATTCCAGACTGGACGGATTGAGGGGATTGAGGGAAATATGTCGTCGGGAACGAAGCAACGTATGCGCGCGCGCCGGTTTTTCGAAATCGAAAGCAACTGGCTGACCACGGCAAAGCGCCGCCCCGTCCAGAGTGTCTTCCCGTAAGCGGAATGATCGATTCCACAAAGGTCGATCAATTGCTCGAAACATAGATCGGGTTCATCGCGGAGCCGTTGCATGACATCAAGGTAATCGTTCGCATCGACGTCGATACGCGTCTGGCCGAGCGAAACGTGGGTCGAAACGCGTTTGCCGAAATGCCTTTGCAGCGTTTGAGCGAACATTTCGGGAGCGGGCGACGTCGATTTCATCGGGTCATCGCGCGATTGTGCACTCGCGCCGGATTTTTTTCTGGAGCTGAAGCAGGCCATAAATCAGCGCTTCGGACGTCGGCGGGCAACCCGGAATATAGACATCGACGGGAACGATCCGATCGCAACCGCGCACCACAGAATACGAGGAATGATAATAGCCGCCGCCGTTCGCGCACGAACCCATCGAGATGACCCAGCGCGGTTCGGCCATCTGGTCGTAGACCCTTCTTAGGGCGCTCGCCATTTTGTTGGTCAGTGTCCCCGCGACGATCATCAGGTCGGA
>JAIRZC010000207.1 GCA_031267455.1 Accumulibacter sp.
TAATCGAGGACGAAATAAAAATGTTGCCGCAGCGTCAACGGGAAGCATTCCTCATGCGTTATTGGGAAGAGTTGGACGTTGCGGAAACCGCATCGGCAATGGGTTGCTCGCAAGGTAGCGTGAAAACCCATTGTTCGCGCGCCGTCCATACGCTGGCTGAAGCATTGAAAGCCAAAGGAATCACCTTATGAACGAACGCCACGAACAACAATTCGCCCTGAAAATCGCTCAGCGCCTGAACGACGGCGCGCGCGATCTTTCCACCGAAACGGCGGGCCGCCTCACTGCCGCCCGCAATCTGGCGCTCGCCCATCAAAAGCAGCCTGTGGCCCAAACGGCGTTCGCAACCCTCGGCGCATACATTTTTCCAGAACCCATGCGTTTCCGGCAGATGTTGGTCTCCTCGGTGCTCTTTCTGAGTCTTACCGCCTTCTCCGCATTCTGGATGGCCGACCGGGAAATCAACGAGATGAGCGTCATCGACAGTGAACTTCTCGCCGACGAATTGCCGATCGGCGCGTTTGCCGATCAGGGCTTCAGTACATGGCTAAAGCGTACATCGTCGGAATAGCCACCGGACTCTTCCTCGGTTTTTCGGTTTCTCCCGCGGCTTTCGGGACGCCCGAGAAGCTGTCGCTCATGGCAACGCCGCCTCAGCCGGCATGGAGCGAACTGACGGTCAAGCAGAAAATCATTCTCGCGCCCCTGTGCGACAACTGGGATTCGCTTGAGTATTACCGCCAGAAAAAATGGCTCAGCATCGCGGCCCGCTTTTCCTCACTGTCGCCGGCGGAGCAGCGCCGTATCCAGGGGCAGATGCAGGAATGGAACACCTTGACGCCCGAGCAGCAGCGTCAGGCCCGGAAGAACTTCAAGACGACCCGCCAGCTTTCGCGCGACGAAAGGCAAGAGTTCAAGCGGAAATGGGCCGAGTACGTCAGCCTGCCCGAATCCGAAAAGAAGAGGTTTCTCCAGGGAGAACCCTTGGAGAGACTGAAGAAAAGCCGTTCAGTCCCGGACGCGTCCCGGACGCCTGAGGCGCAGGTACCCGAAGCGACGCCTTAGGGAACCACGGATTCATCAAAAACACTTGTCGGCTGGAAAACCAAAAACTCTTTCACCCCCCTGCAAGATCGTGTGCTTCGCGACCCGAAACCGGGAGGTTTGGGCTTGCTGCGCCCAAACGGACGCCAAGGAGAGATACTTTGATTGATCTTTGGAGGTGTCTATGCAAGGCAAGCAGCACATTCCCCGTTGTCATTACACGGACGATTTCAAGGCGCAGGCGGTGACGTTGGCGTCGTCGATCGGGCAGGCGCCGGCAGCCCGGAAGCTGGACCTGTCGGTCAAGACGCTCAGTCACTGGGTCGAGGCGGATCGTCAGGGCCGCCGTGGCGCCGGCAGGCGCGTATCGGTCAGCGAGATGGAGAGCGAGTTGGCCCGGCCTGTGGCGAAGAACCTGCTGGATCGTCCGTTCGCCGTGGCGGGCGACCGGCCGGCGTGGGTGGGCGTACCTTCCGACCCGGGAAGGGTGGCTGTACCTGGCGGTCGTGATCGACCTGCAAACCCGTCAGGTGCTCGGAGACGCTGTCTCCGAGCGAATGCCTGACGAGTTGGTGCGCCAAGCCCTGCTCAACGCCTGGGCCAATGCGCCGGCGCCCGCGGGGTTCGTGCAAAGCATGAGTCGCAAGGCAAACTGCTGGGACAACGCGGTTGCCGAAAGCTTTTTTGCCACGCTAGAAGCGCGAGGAAGTCACTGCCACTTACGAAACAAAGGCTCAAGCCTGTCAGGCTATCGCCTGCACCATCCATGGCTTCTACAATCCCTCGCGAATTCATTCGGCCCTGGATTATCTCTCTCCCAATGACTTCGTTAAAAAACTCAAGCAAAATGCTTGAACTTCCGCTCCTTGGCGTCCACTATTGCGCAGCAGGCCCAGTTTGTCCACACGAGGTTCCGCCGCAGGATGGGTGAATGAGCTTCAAACCCAACTGTTCAGAGGATACTTAAATTGGCATCATTGCCAATCCGGTACAGCCCCAAATTTTTCTCCCATTTTTTCCCGTGTCCGTAGGTTTGTTTTGCCGTGATTGCGTATTTTTTTTGTAAGCGCAAAATCCGGCGATTGGATGTATCTATTTGAGAATGGTAGAATTTCTCATTTTATTAGTGTGTCTGCTTATCATGCCTTATCGGATTTTCCCAGTTATCATGGCTGGAGGGATGAAATGGTGCCTTTGACAACGATGTCGGTGGGGGAACAAGCTGCCGTCAAGAGGGTCAACGGCAAACCGGAGGTGCGTCAGTTCCTTGAAAACCTGGGGTTCGTTCCGGGAAGCTTGGTATGCCTGATTGCAAAGAACGGCGGAAATATAATCGTAAACGTCAAGGATTCCCGCGTCGCGATAAGCAGTGGGATGGCGAACAAAATATTCGTATGATCCCGAAAGACGCGCGCCGTAACTTTGTCCCTTTGAAAGCGCCGGGGTTTCTCAACGGGAAGGCTTGGAGCGCCGGGAGGCTGAAATGGATGTAAAAACACTCAAGAACGTGAAGGTGGGCGATACCGTCAAGGTGCTCAAGATCGACGGCGTGGGCGCCGTCAAGCGCCGGATCATGGATATGGGAATAACGAAGGGATCGGATATTTTCGTCAGGAAAGCCGCGCCTTTTGGCGACCCCATCGAGGTCATGGTACGTGGATATGAGTTGTCGCTGCGTAAAGACGACGCCGGGATGATCGTCGTGGAGTAAAACACGGCGCGTTTTCGAAGACGCGGCGATAGGGCCTGAAATTCCGCGACGGCGGATGTATCGGGCATCAATCACACGATTTGACCGGGGGAAACCTTCTATGACTATCCGAATCGCCCTCGCGGGCAACCCCAACAGCGGAAAAACGACCCTGTTCAACGCCTTGACCGGATCGAACCAATTCGTCGGCAACTGGCCAGGGGTGACGATTGCGAAAAAAGAGGGGAGGCTCAAGGGCGCAAAAGACGTATTGATCGTCGATCTTCCGGGTATCTACTCGCTTTCGCCGTATTCGCTCGAGGAGGTCATCGCGCGGGATTATCTCGCGGACGAGCGCCCGGACGCGATCCTGAACATCGTCGACGGAACGAACCTGGAGCGCAACCTCTTTTTGACGACCCAACTCGTTGAAATAGGGATTCCGGTCGTCACGGCGGTCAATATGATGGATGCCGTGAATAAGCTTGGCAATCGGATCGATTTCGAAAAGCTCTCGGAGACCCTCGCCTGCAAGGCGCTGGGAATTTCCGCGCTTACCGGCGAGGGGATCATGCAAGCGGCCGAAGCGGCAATCGATGCGGCAGGGAAGCCCGCGCAAACGCCGCGGCATAGCTTTGGCGGAAGCGTCGAACACGCGCTTGCGCATATCGAAGAAGCCGTTCTCCACGATCTTCCAGATAATGTCCAGCGCTGGTACGCCATCAAGCTGTTCGAGCGGGACGAAAAGATCGCGACCAAGCTTTCCATCGACGAGACGAGGCGCGCGCATCTGGAAGAAGACATCCGCCAATGCGAAGCCGAGATGGACGACGACAGCGAGAGCATCATAACGAGCGAGCGGTACGCGTATATCGAATCCGCGATCGACGCTTGCCTGAAGATGAAGCGCAAGGGAACGCTCACCGTGTCGGACCGTATCGACCTCGTGGTCACGAACCGCTTTCTCGCGTTGCCGATTTTTGCGCTGGTCATGTTCATCGTGTATTTCGTTTCGGTGACCACGGTCGGTTCCCTTGCGACCGACTGGGCCAACGACGGCGTTTTCGGCAAGGGGTGGGAATTCTTCGGCGCGAAAATCCCCGGCGTTCCAGCCGTCCTTGAAAAAATCCTGGTGTCGGTGGATTGCGCGCAGTGGCTCCAGTCGCTGATCCTCGATGGCATCGTCGCCGGAGTCGGCGCGGTACTGGGATTCATTCCGCAGATGCTGATACTCTTTTTCTTCCTGGCTTTTCTCGAAAGCTGCGGCTACATGGCGCGCATCGCCTTCATCATGGACCG
>JAIRZC010000015.1 GCA_031267455.1 Accumulibacter sp.
TGGCTCGGTCGCTCTTGCTGGTTTCATTGCCGCGGTTTTGCCAATGATCATGGATGACGAACCCGAACCGCCACAAAGTGTTCGGATACTCATTCCTGGAGAGGAGACGCCGTTTCGACCGAATACGCCCGTTCCTCCGGTTTTATCCGCGCAGACAGTTCCGTCTGCTTCGTCCTCTTTACAGCCGTCTTCGCCGACGGAAGACGCATCCCCGCCATTGATGAGATCGCCGGCAAGCCGGGGAGATGCGCGCAAACTCGCCGGAAAACCGGCGGCAAAGCCGGTGGAAAAAACTGAAGAAAGATTGACGCCCTCGCAGCTTGCCGAAAAAAAACGCGCGGAAGATATCTTGGGCGGTCGTTTTTCCGAACCGGATCCGCCCGGGCGCTTCGTCATCCTGATCGGTGCCTTTTCCGAGTCCGCGAATGTCGTGTCTCTTCAATCGAAGCTGGGCCGCTTGGGTGTAAAAACCTATACCGAGCCGCTCGAATTGCCCGGCGATAAGAAGAAAACGCGTCTCCGCGCGGGGCCTTTTGCGACGAAATCCGCCGCCGAGCAGGCCTTGGCGAAAATGAAACGGATCGGCGTAAACGGAGACATCGCGGCCCAGCCACGATGAAGGCATTCGATTCACTTGTAATCTCGATCATCCTGATTTCTGTGATTTTAGGAGGCTGGCGCGGTGTCGTCGGCGAAATCATCGCCCTTTGCGCATGGATGCTCGCCTTCCTCATGGCAAAATGGTGGGGGAACGAAGTCGCCAACGCGCTTTTCTCCTCGATTGCCGATCCCACCCTGCGCTTGTTGACCGCCTGGGTGGGCATCGTCATCGTGATCCTGTTCATCGTCAGTCTCGTGCGGACAGCGATGAAGAGCGTGCTGAAAGTTCTGGGGCTAAGCGCAACGGATCGCGCTCTCGGTGTTCTTTTTGGAGTCGCGCGCGGTATGCTGATCGTCTTGGCGCTCGTTGCCGTGGGAGGAATGACAGATCTTCCGGGAAAGAGCTGGTGGCGTGGCGCGATGTTCGCGGCGCCGCTCGAGACTGTGGTACTGGCCTGCAAGCCGTGGATGCCGCCGGAAATGGCCAGACGAATTCGATTCAGATAGGCGATATTTATGTGTGGTATTCTCGGGGTAGTCGCGACGGCGCCGGTCAATCAGTTGTTATATGACGGACTCATGGTGCTCCAGCATCGTGGCCAGGATGCCGCGGGAATCGCGACGAGCAGTGATAATGCGTTTTTCATGCATAAGGGGCGTGGGATGGTGCGCGACGTTTTCCGGACACGGAACATGCGCGCTCTCCCAGGCGACATGGGCATCGCGCACTGCCGTTATCCGACGGCGGGATCGCATTCCGATTCCGCCGAGTCGCAGCCGTTCTACGTTAATTCCCCGTTCGGCATCGTCCTTGCGCATAATGGCAACCTGACCAATACGACACAGCTCCAGGAACGCATGTTCCGCAAGGACCTGCGGCATATCAACACGAATTCCGATTCGGAAGTGCTGCTGAATGTCCTCGCGCACGAATTGCAGGAACTCGCCAAAAGCGTGCAGCTCGACCTCGACACGGTTTTCGCCGCTGTCTCCGGTGTCTTTCGCCGTTGCAAGGGCGCTTACGCGGTCGTTGCGATGATCGCCGGCTACGGCATGCTCGCGTTCCGCGACCCCTTTGGAATCCGTCCAATCGTCGTTGGCGTCAACCCGACCGACGCTGGGATGGAATACCTCGTCGCGTCGGAATCGGTCGCGCTCGATACGCTCGGATTTTCCGTATTGCGGGACTTGCGCCCCGGGGAAGCCCTTTTCGTCGATAGGGAGCATCGCTTGCATTTTCGCCAATGCGCCGAGAACCCCGTCCTCTCGCCGTGCATTTTCGAATACGTCTACCTGGCACGGCCCGATTCGGTGATCGACGGCGTTTCGGTCTATGAGACCCGCCTCTTGATGGGCGAGCGCCTGGCGGACAAGGTCGTCAGGGAGATTCCGGTCGCGGATATCGATGTCGTCATCCCGATTCCTGATTCTAGCCGTCCCTCGGCGATGCAGCTTGCTCAGCGTCTCGGTATACCTTACCGCGAAGGCTTTGTCAGAAACCGCTACATCGGCCGCACCTTCATCATGCCGGGGCAAGCGATCCGCAGACAGTCGGTGCGGCAGAAGCTCAACACGGTCGCCCAAGAGTTCAAAGGGAAGCGCGTCCTGCTCGTCGACGATTCGATCGTTCGTGGAACGACGAGCCGCGAAATCGTCGAAATGGCGCGCGCCGCCGGAGCGCTGAAAGTATTTTTCGCGTCGGCCGCGCCGCCCGTGCGTTATCCGAACGTCTATGGGATCGACATGCCAACACATTCCGAGCTTATCGCGAGCGGGCGAAGCGAATCCGAAATCGCGCGCGAGATCGGCGCGGACGCCCTTGTATTCCAGGACCTTGAATCGTTGAAAGCCTCGGTTCGCGGCGTAAACCCCGATCTGTCGCAATTCGACTGCTCCTGCTTCGACGGGGTCTATGTGACCGGTGATGTGACGGAAGAATATCTGGCATCGGTGGAAAAGCAGCGATCCGGAAAATCTGACGCGCCGGTTTCCGACGAAGGCGATTCTCGCCAGCTTGCGCTCAATCTCAGCATGGATAATTGATCATCATGGAAAGAAAATATCAGCCCGAGACACTGGCCGTACGCCAGGCACAGCCCCGTAGTCAATACAACGAACACGCCGAGGCGCTTTATCTGACCTCGAGCTTCGTCTTTTCCAACGCCGAGCAGGCGGCGAAGCGCTTTTCCGGAGAAGAAGAAGGGAACGTCTACTCGCGCTTCAGCAACCCGACGGTGACGTCCTTCCAAGAACGCCTCGCCGCTCTCGAAGGAGGGGAAGCCTGCCTCGCGACAGCGTCCGGAATGTCGGCGATCCTGATGCTCGTCATGTCTTTCTGCAAAGCGGGCGACCATATCGTCGCGTCAAGAGGACTTTTCGGCGCGACCCAGCAACTCTTAGGAAACATCATGATGCGCTTCAATGTCAGGACGACCTTCGTTTCCCAGACAGCGACCGCGGATTGGGAAGCGGCGGTCGTGCCCGAGACGCGCCTTTTTTTCCTCGAAACACCCTCGAACCCATTGACCGAGATTTCTGACATCGCCGCGCTCGTCGAAATCGCGCGTGCGCGGGGAATCCTGACCGCTGTCGACAATTGCTTCTGCACACCGATCCTGCAACGTCCGCTGGAATTTTGCGTAGACACCGTCGTGCATTCGGCGACCAAATTCCTCGACGGACAGGGACGTGTCTTGGGCGGCGCCGTCGTGGCGACAAAGGAAAAAGTCGAGGAAATGCTCAAGTTCATGCGTTCGGCCGGACCGGCGATTTCCCCTTTCAACGCATGGGTGCTGCTCAAGGGCCTCGAAACGCTCAAGATACGGGTCGAAGCCCAGTCCGCCAACGCGCTGAACGTGGCGCGCTGGCTCGAAGAACATCCCGCCGTCGCGCGCGTCTATTACCCAGGTCTCGAATCGCACCCGCAATACACGCTTGCGCGACTCCAGCAAAAGAGCGGCGGCGCGATCGTCGCATTCGAAGTCAAGGGTGGGCGCGCCGAGGCTTGGCGGGTGATCGACAGCTGCGAACTGCTTTCGGTGACCGCGAACCTTGGCGACGTAAAGACGACGCTGACACATCCGGCATCGACGACGCATGGTCGCATCACACCCGAACAGCGCGCAGCAAGTGGGATCGGCGAAGGTTTGTTGCGCCTCTCGATCGGCCTCGAAGCGCCTATCGATGTTCAGGTCGACCTCGAACGAGGGCTTTCGCGGATATGATATATCATTTCCATTCGCTTTCGAGGATATGAGTTCCCGGAAGGACAAACCGTCTTCGTTATGCGGTAATTGTTATGTGACAATTCAATGCGAATGTCGGGATATATCGTAATCGCCGCCGTTTTCCCACGCCTCCACGCAACATGTGGCGAGGCGGACAAACGCGCATTGTGACTTGCGGATGCTTGGAACCAACGTTTCCACCGCATTTTTTGTTCAGACCGGTTATTCCTGATTTGTTTTGACAGTCTTCCCGTGAGCTATCTTTACAAGGCATGGAGTCCTTCGTATAATCCTCATCCTTTGCCGGGGGGGTATAGCTCAGCTGGGAGAGCGCTTGCATGGCATGCAAGAGGTCAGCGGTTCGATCCCGCTTACCTCCACCATTCTATTGTCCACAGTAGTCCAAAGAAGGCCGAAACATCCAGTAAAACC
>JAIRZC010000019.1 GCA_031267455.1 Accumulibacter sp.
CGTGTCGCGCCACCCAGAAGCCCCATGACAGTGGGAACGACGTCGACTTGGGAACCGACGGTCTCGCGCGTAGCGCCGAACTTTTCTCGAAGCCCCGGCGCAATCAGGAGCAAAGGTACGTTGAAACGGTAGAGGTCCATTTCGGTCAAATGCTCGGCGCTCCCGAAACCGTGGTCGCCCAGGACGACGAACAAGGTATCCCGGTAATACGGCGATGTCCTCGCCTTGGCGAAGAATTGCCCGAGCGCCCAGTCGGAATAACGCATCGCGGTCAGGTGCGCGTCGAGCGATCCGAATCCCAAGACGCGCTCGACGGGCAGCTTCTCCGGAAGAGCGTAGGGAATATGGTTGGAAAGGCTCTGCAGTATCGCATAAAAGGGTTTCCCGGTCGCGGCGAGCTTTAAGAGTTCCTCATTGGCGCGCGTAAACATGTCTTCATCGGAAACGCCCCAGGTCGGGTCGGAAAAGACTGGATTTACATAAGCATTGCGACCGATGAAAGTGCTCATGCCCTGCTTGCCGAAAAATCCGGACTGGTTGTCCCACGCAAAATCGCCGTTGTAAACGTAGACATCCTTGTAGCCGCGCGCTTTCAGAAGTCGCGGAAGCCCGGAGAGCGCGTGTCCGCCTTCCGGCGTCTGCATCAGATATTCGAAACCCGGCAGGTTGGGAAAGCAGGCCAAGGTGGCGAACATACCTTGGTGCGTATGCGTTCCGTTGCTGAAAAAACGGGTAAAAAGCAGACCTTCGCGGGCGAGCGCATCGAAATGCGGCGTGATGCCGCCGAACGCCCCCAAAGCGCCGACATGGCGCCCGGCAAAACTCTCCAGAAGGATGAATACGACGTTTTTCACGGGAAGGGTTCTTTTCGGCGATGGAACGAAATCCCGGCGCACCGCTGACGTATCGGCATCCACGAGCGTATCGTCGCCGGTAAGAAGCATCGCGCGCACGATGCGTAAAGCGTCCTCGTATGGCAGGAAAGAGCGCCAGATATTCTCCCGATGCGCCGAAAACCGGGCGCGCGCCGCGTCAACAAACGTAAGCGTGCCGTTCAAGCCGAGTTGGTTGGCAAACATCGACTCCGTGGTAAACGCGTCGCCCCAGCGCAGCGGCGGTCCCTGCCGCAAGGTGCCGCGCGCGGCCAATACCGCAAGGATAAGGCAAGATGCGAACGCGAGACCGCGTAAGAGGCGTGAAGCGCCCCTGCCTGAAGCGCCGGACGCAAAACGTGTACACCGCTCGATGATCGCAAACAGCCAGTAAAAAAAACCGGCGGCCAAAGCCCAGGAAAACAGGAAGCGCAGAATGGGAAAGCCGTGCCAAAGCATGCTCAGTACGGTTTTGGGATCTTCGGCAAGGTATTGAAATACGAGGTCATTTAATCGCTGGTGGAATTCGCGATAAAAATCCAGTTCAATGACGCCAAGAAAAAGGACGGCGGCGGCGGCACACGTCAAATAGGCGCGCATGATCGCGCGCGCTGCCATGAGACGGGGGCCGAAAACCGGGAAAAGCGCAAGGATCAGGGGTAAAAGCAGGTAGGCGACGGCTCGGAGGTCGAAGCGCAGACCGTTGCGAAAAGCCTCAAGAAAAACTTCGGCGGGCGCATCTCCGATCAATTCGCGGTTATAAAAAAGCAGTGAGAAACGCAGCAGCGCAAAAAGGAAAAGTAATACAAAACCGCTTGCGCACGTAAAGGCCAGGTGACTGACAAGCGTCGAGACTCGCGCGTCACGCGCCGAAAAAAATGTCATAGCTTGGCGCGGCGCGGACTTGAAGGAAAACATCACCGGATATTCAGAGGACATGAAGGCTCGCATTCTTGTCCCCACGGCGTCAAAACTTCGTCAAGAAAATATCAAACGAATGTGAAATGACGCGGGGCGCTCACTGACCGGCGAGCACGTTTCCCCAGCCGCCTGTTCGACTTGGCCGAGTTGGTTTCACAAAATGGGAAGACAGCCCATCGAGTCCGACAGGCGACTGGCGCTTTCGACTAGCGCGCTTCCTTATCCCGCCGCCGGGCGCGCAGGTCTTCGATCCAGAGATCGATCTCAGGGTCGTCGAGCGCGCGGTCGAGATATCCGGAAAGCCAGACGCGCACATCAGTTGCATCCAGCGCAGGCGAATGCCGCAGGAACTGCTCAAGGTCCCGGACGCGATCGCGCCGACCAAAGAGGAGGGCGCGGCTTTTTTCCAGATCGATCAGGCAGGTGTCACAGCCTCCGTTGGCTGCCTCTTTCACGAAAATGTGGTTCGGATAAAAACAGGAATGAACGAAACCAGCATGGTGCACCCGCCGGGCCAGTACGCCGCAGGCTGAAAGCAAGCCGCGACGTTGGACGCCGTCCACGCGGATTGTGTCCAGGGCGGTGGTCATATCGCGCCAGCCATCCAGCGCGCGGGTAAGCAGGAGGGCACACAGTCCCTGACCGCGCGCGTCGTCTCGCAACCGTCGCGCGGCATAAAACGCCACCTGCACGGTTGGAATGCACCGTGCTTGATAGCTCAGGATGTTGCGGAATTCCCGGGCGAAGGTCGGTTCGCCAAAGGGCGCGCGAAGGCTTCGTATGAGGTGGTTACATTGCCGCTTCAGGAAAAAGCTTCGCCCATCGAGGTCCAAGCGACAGACCGCGCTCCAGCCGCCCCGATCGATATTGGGCTTATCCACTGCGGTAAGTTCGAGCCGCCAGAGCGCATCGAAACTGGCAAGGCCGTGGTGTTCCAGAAAGAAACGGTCTTCTTCGGCAAGAAAATCACGCATGTGGGGCCAACCAAGCAGCCCAGGCGGGTTAGTCATCACAGGCGCCGCCCGTCGCGCACAGTGATCCCCGAAAAACTTGCGCGATACCGGAAGGGGCCTTCTGTCCCGCGCCGCGGATTATGTCGTTATTTTCGCCTGCCGCGCCATTGCGGCCCGGAACATGCTCCCCATAGAGGAATCTCTTGAAATGAACACCGTGGAAGGAAGCTGTATTGTCATTTGCATTCGGTGTACCGTTTGTGCTGGCGCGGTAATCGCCGTATGCGAGAGTCGATTCTCCCCGAACTATCCGGCGGACACCGGATACGGAAATCAGGGTATTTTCGGAAAGTGTTTCCGCGCCGCTATTGCCGGTTGCTATCGAACGTGTACCGTTGCTGGAACAAACTTTCGCGAACCCCGGCAAGACGAGAGGCTGCGCGAACGCCAGGAGGACGGCCGGAAAGGCCGCGCAATTTACACGCTCAGGCCAGCGGCTTGCTTGCAAAAAGGATATGGGCCTCTCCGATTTTGTCAAGCCCTTTAGTCGACATAGGCCTCTCTTCCAGGAAAAAAGAATATTCTCCAC
>JAIRZC010000049.1 GCA_031267455.1 Accumulibacter sp.
CTCGATCGTCAAGGAAGTCGTCAGTCGCTCCGGAACGCTCTCGTATCAGATCGGAACGCGCAACGCCGATACGGTTCTGCGCCTGCGCGACGGCGAGACGCAAGTGCTCGCCGGACTGATCAACGACGAAGATCGCAATATCACGCAAAAAGTGCCGGGGATCGGCGACCTTCCCATCGTCGGGCGATTGTTTTCTCAGCAAAATGACGATGCCCAGAAAACGGAAATCATGCTCTCGATCACGCCCCGACTCGTCAGTACGATCCGGCGACCCGACTGGATGTACGCCGATTGCGAGTCTGGAACGGAAACGTCCTTGAGCAGCCGCCCGCTCACGATAAGACGCGCCGGCGCGAAGAACCCGCCGGAAAAGAGACGCGCCGCCGATAAAACACGGCGCGATTCGACGCCAAAGGGATCGACGCGCGTGAAACCGGCCGCATCCAGCGGAAGCATTTTTTCGGAATGATCGGACGGATCGAGGAGATTCAACGTCATGACGAAGAACCGCGGATTTACCTTCATCGAGCTGATGATGACACTGGCCATCATGGGCGTGCTTGCGCTCGTCTCCGTTCCCATGGTGGAACTTTCGATCCAGCGTGAAAAGGAAAAGGAACTGCGCGCCGCGCTGATACAGATACGCGAAGCGCTCGACGCTTACAAGAGGGCGACGGAGCAGGGGCAGATCGCATGGCGCGCGGGCGAATCCGGCTATCCGAAACGGCTTGGCGTCCTCGTTGAAGGTGTTCCGGACATGAAATCCCCCAAAAGGCAGAAAATCTATTTTTTGCGAAGGTTTCCGCGAGACCCAATGAACCCCGACGCTGATCTCAAGCCCGAAGAAACCTGGGGAAAGCGAAGTTATCGATCGCCGCCGGACAAGCCCGAAGAAGGCGAGGATGTTTTCGATGTTTTTTCCTTATCCGATGCGGCAGGTTTGAATGGCGCGCCCTACCGTGAATGGTGAGATGTCGCGTCCAAAAACGGTGCGCTCGCCCGCGCGCGGTTTCACACTGATTGAAATGCTTATCGCATTGGCGATCGTGGCCCTGCTATTGTCGATCGCCGCTCCGCGTTATTTTTCCAGCCTCGATCGTTCGAAAGAAACGGTGTTGAAGCAAAACCTGAAAGTCATGCGCGATTTGATCGACAAGTTTTACCTCGACCGGGGACGTTATCCTGAGGCAATCGAGGAACTCGTTGAAAAAAAATACCTGCGCGCGCTTCCGGTCGATCCAATGACCGGGAGTGAAAAAACCTGGATCACCGTCCCTTCAACCAATCCCGATTTTCCGGGGATTTCCGACATTCGGAGCGGCGCCGAAGGAAGTTCTTCCGAAGGCGAAGCCTTCAGGGAGTGGTGATGAGCCTGCGGCGTCATCCGAAAACCGGGGTTTCCTGCCGAGGCTTCACCTATTTGTGGGCGCTGTTTTCCGTGGCCTTTTTCGGAGTGGCCTCGCTCGCGACGGCGGAACTTTGGTCGACGGCTGTCAAGCGCGAACGCGAAAAGGAATTGATCTTCGCAGGCCGCCAGTTCAGGGAAGCGATCGGTCGTTACTACGAAGCAACGCCGGGAGGCGAAAAACGCTATCCCGCGTCGCTCGAAGACCTGCTCGAAGACGCGCGCTATCTTAACGTCCGGCGGCATTTACGCAAGATATACCGCGACCCGATGACGGGAGAAGCGAACTGGGGATTGATGCGCATGGGAGGGCGAATCGTCGGCGTTCATTCCCTTTCCCGAGAAGCGCCGCTCAAGTCGCGCGGTTTCCTTCTTCAGGAATCGGAATTCGAAGAAAGCGCGAGCTATTCCGAATGGGTGTTCGTCTATCCGTTCGACTTAAATATCCGCAGTGTCCGGAAAAACGATCCGGGCCGCAGCGCCTTTGAAATAGGTCCGTCAAAATAAAGGAGTATTCAATTGAATGTTTCAATCCGCGCCCGCGACCGGGCAAAATCACACGTAAGAGCTTATGAACCTCACGTTGGTCATTATCTCCCTGAAGAGGGAGGTAACCCTTCTTCGTATGACGGTATAACGAGGAACTCTTCTTCGCATGACGGTATAACGAGGTCGGGTCGCATAGCACACGACCGGGCAGGCGGATTGCAAGAGTTTTCGGTTTCGGGTCGCATAGCACACGACCGAGCAGGCGGATTGAAAGAGCCTTGGGTTTTCCAACTTGGGTTCCTTTTCGATAAACGGTCGAATGTCCCTCGGTTCATCCAATCGGGATTTACCCTGCTCGAACTGATGGTCGTCGTCGCGATCATCGGTCTTCTGGCCGGCTATGTCGCGCCACGCTATTTTTCGCAGTTGAGTAAATCCGAACGTCAAACGGCGCAGGCGCAAATTCAGGCCTTTGAAAAGGCGCTTGATCAGTATCGCCTGGATACCGGGCATTATCCGCGAACGGATCAGGGGCTGAAAGCGTTGGTGGTCCGGTCGGAATCCGAGCCGAAATGGAACGGCCCTTATCTGCAAAAAGACCCGCCGCCAGACCCGTGGGGGAATCCCTACAACTACCGTAACCCTGGCACGAAACGAGAGGTCGACATCGTCTCTTACGGAAACGACGGAAAACCCGGCGGGGAATGCGATGCCGCGGATATCGCCAACTAAAGCGGGGCCTCGTTGAATGGCGCAGATCCGGCTCAAAGTTTCAATTTCGGGCGGCACGCCGGATTGGCGCGAATTCGACGCGAGCAGCCTCGATGAAGCGCTTCGCACGGCGCGGCAAAACGGCCTGCGCGTTCTTTCGATCGACGAAGCGCGCGAACATCCCAAAAGCCGCCCGTCGGGGCGTTTCCCGTTGCTTTTGTTTACCCAGGAATTTCTGTCGCTGCTCGAAGCGGGCCTGGGTATCATGGAAGCCCTTGAAACGCTGCGGCGCAAGGAAAATGCGCCCGTCGCCAGGGAGGTTCTGGATCGCCTGATTCTTGGCCTGCGCGAAGGTAAGAGTCTCTCCGAGGTTTTTTCCTTTTATCCTGAAATTTTCCCAGCGATCTACATGGCCGGCGTGCGGGCGAGCGAACGGACGGGACAACTTCAGGTAACCTTGGCGCGTTATGTCGTCTATCGGCTTCGGCTCGATGCGGTGCGCAAAAAAGTCGTCTCTTCGGCCATTTATCCAGTCGTGTTGATCTCGGCGGGCGTGCTCGTCACACTGTTTCTGCTGGGCTACGTTGTTCCGAAATTCAGCCTCATCCTCGAAGGCGCAAGCCGGAACGCCAGCGCAGCTTCGCGTATTCTGCTCAGGTTGGGGTTGCTGATCGCCGAAAACCCCGCGCCGGTTTGGGGAAGCTTCTTCACGTTCATTCTGCTCGCCGCGATTTCTTTGAGTCAAAAAAACATCCGCGCCCGGATCGCCCATTGCTTCTCGGAATTGCCTCTGATCCGTCCATTCATGCGCACGATGTCGCTGGCGCGCTTTTATCGTACGGTCGCGCTCTTGCTGGACGCGGGAATTCCCCTGCTCAGGGCGCTTGAAATGGCCGCTTCGCTCCTGCCCCCGAAAGCGGCTCTCGAACTTACGCGCGTCCGCGAGCGTGTCCGCGCGGGAAGCGCTTTATCGGCGGCGCTTTCAGGAAGCGCTCTCCTGACGCCGATCGCGGAAAGCCTGATCAAGGTCGGCGAACGCGGCGGAAAACTGGCCGAGATGATGGAACGCAGCGCGCGCTTTCTGGACGAAGAACTGGACCGCCGGGCGGACCGTTTCGTTCGTTTGTTCGAACCTTTGCTGATGGCGTTCATCGGCCTGATCATCGGCGCGGTGGTTGTGCTGATGTATATGCCCATTTTCGATCTCGTCGGGAGTTTTTGATGGACGCGCCAAAAAGCGAACCCAACGAAAAGAGCGGCAAATCCGACATCGCGATCACACCTGACCTGCTCCGAGAAGCGCGGGAAATAGCCTTGAATCAAGGGCGGTCGTGGCTTGCCGTTCTGGCGGAACGGATGGGCCGGCCGCGCCGGGAATTCGTCGAAGCCCTGTCGCGCGCGACGCGCTTTTCATCCGTCGATTCGGCGACGCTGATGAACTTTTCCCCCGCTTTCGATATTCTATCGTTTGCCGAATGCATGCGCCGCGAATGTCTGGTCGTCAAGACGCAAGAGGGCATCCCGGCGCTGATCTTCGCCGATCCCTTCCGAAAGGAAAACCTGCGCTGGGCGCAGGAAAACCTGACACCGCCTTATCTTCGATTCCTCGCGGACAGGGACGACATCGCGGCCTATCTGTCGCTTCAGGAGGAATATCTACGCGCCATAGACAGTTCGCTTGGGCGCGAGGACGTCGTTCTCGTAAACGAAGAAGGCGTCGAAACGATATCACTGGAGCGAATCAGCGAAGACGAAAACCCGATCGTCAAGCTTGTCAGCTCCATTCTTTACGATGCGCTCAAACTTCAAGCCAGCGACATACACTTGAAATGCGATGCGTCGGGGATGGTCATCAAGTACCGTCTCGACGGTATTCTTGTTCAGATGGGCGCGGCGCCGGGGCGGGACAAGGCCGAACAGGTCATTTCGAGAATCAAGGTGCTCTCCGACCTTGACATCGCCGAGCGCCGTATTCCGCAGGATGGGCGTTTCAAGGTGCGCATCAAGGATGCCGAAGTCGATTTCCGGGTTTCCATCATGCCGAGCATTTTCGGTGAAGACGCGGTATTGCGCCTGTTGGATCGTCGCTCGCTCGCCGAAAAGGGGAAAGTCCTTCGGTTGACCGACCTGGGTCTCGATGAAGAAGCGATTGCGCTCTTCCGCCGTCTTACCCGCCACCCCTATGGAATGATCCTCGTCACAGGGCCGACGGGAAGCGGAAAGACGACGACGCTCTATGCGGCAATAAACGAAGTGAATACCGGGCGCGACAACATCGTCACGATCGAGGACCCGGTGGAATATCAGCTTCCCGGCGTTTTGCAGATACCCGTCAACGAAAGAAAGGGGCTGAGTTTTGCGCGCGGCCTGCGTTCGATCCTCCGGCACGATCCGGACAAGATCATGGTCGGCGAAATCCGCGATCAGGAAACGGCGCAGATTGCCGTCCAGGCGGCCTTGACCGGGCATCTGGTTTTTACGACGGTCCATGCGAACAATGTTTTCGACGTACTCGGACGTTTTCTTCACATGGGCGTCGATCCTTACAGCTTCACGTCGGCGCTGATCGGCCTCTGGGCGCAGCGCCTGGTGCGCGTCAATTGTCCCGAATGCTCGGCGGCGTTCGTCCCCGAACCGGCCCTGTTGGCCGAATCCGGTCTCTCTTTCGAAGAAACGGAAGGCTTCAATTTCAGAAAGGGAAAAGGCTGTGGCCACTGTCGAGGAACGGGGTACAAAGGGCGTAAAGCGGTTGCGGAATTCCTCGTGTTGAACGATCGTTTGCGCGAGATGATCGCTTCGCGCCGTTCGGTGATCGAACTCAAGGAAGAAGCGAAAAAATCAGGCGCGAAAACTCTGCGTGAATCCGCGTTGAAGCTGGTCATGTCGGGCGAAACGAGTTTGCAGGAGATCAATCGGGTGACTTTCACGGCCTGAATTCGTGTCGCCCACCGCCATTTTGCGCAACGGAACAGGAAACCGACTTCCTTTAAGCCGGTTTCCTGGAAATTTGCGCCTTCGGCGCAGTCTTCAAGGAGAAAACCAAAAGGACAGCCAGTAATATGTTTTTTACATATTACTGGCTGGTGTCGGAGTTCTCTGCAAAAACCGCACGGTCTGTCAATTTTTCCGTGCTCTTGGGGGATGCTCTGTATAACCCAGGAAGGCTTGTCATCCCAGACCCTCGAGCGGACAAAAAGCGCGGTCAACTGCGGTTGAAAAACAACCCTCGACACTCTCCACAAGAGGGCAGGGCGTCGGGGTAAGTGCGTTCGACATCAGTCGATACGGACTTCGATCTTGCGCGGTTTGGCCTGTTCGAGCTTCGGAATTCTCAACTTGAGTACGCCGTTCCGGAATTCGGCCTGCGCTTTCTCGCCGTCGAGTTCCTTTCCCAGCGAAAAGGTCCGCTGGAAACGGGGAGATTGCACTTCGACATGGCTGGCTTCCATATCCTTGACGATGGGAAAATCGATTTCACCTTCGATCACAAGCGCTTCCGCGTCGATGCGGACATGAAGCTTTTCCTTCGGAACGCCCGGCATATCGGCGTAGAGCGTGATCCCGCAGTCATCTTCGAAGACGTCGACCGGGGGAGGCAATATCGGCGATTGCGCGCGATCCGGGGGAGCGATTTTCGTTTCACTCATGATGATTTCCTCCTGATTACTGTATGTCGATGCGTCGCGGAATCGCCGCTGCGCGCCGTTTGACCTGGATGTGCAGGATGCCATCCTTGTAGCTTGCATGGGCCGTTTCCGGATCGATGTCATCCGAGAGGCTGACGACGCGTCGATAGGTTCCGCTGAAACGCTCGTTGATGTGAATCGCTAACTTGTCTTCTTCTTGGGGCAGTTCGTCCCGGCGTTCTCCCGAGAGGCTCAGGAGACCGCGCTCGATCGCAAGATCGATGCTGGCCGGGTCGAGTCCCGGCGCAAAAGCGAAAATTTCAACCGAATCCGGTGTTGTTCCGATGTTGATTGGAGGAAAGTCGCTGCGACCGAAGCCGCGAATATTGTCCGCAGTGCCGGAGAAGCGCAACAACTGGCGTTGCAGGTGGCCCAGATCGCTGAAAAAATCACCGAGGGATAAAGTTCTGAACATTTTCTCTCCTTTCCGTTTGTAAATCCGTGACCGTCTCTTCTCGACGGCTTGACTGAGAAATAGGGGCGAGTGTCCGCTTTTCAAGTCCCGGCGCTCGAAAGTGGATAAAGGACACGACCCCGATGGGCCGTGGCGCGAAATACCGGGATGCGGTCCGGTCAGGGCGCGCGCGCGCGCAGGATGCGGAGAATGGTTCCGGGTCGCAGGTTGGTCGGCGAAACTCGGTTCCAGCGCATCAAATCATCGACCGCGACCCGATATCGCCGGGCGATCGAAGTGAGCGTGTCGCCGGGACGAATCGTGTAATTCGTGGTTTTCCGCGCAGCTGTCGCGATGGAAATGGATGCGGGTTTTCGGGGCGGATTTCTGTAAGAAGCGGTTGGGCGCGGGATGATCAGGCGTTTCCCAGCGATGATGAGGTCGCCGCGCAGCTTGTTTCTATACCGGATATCTTTGACGGAAACACCCGTCCGGCGCGCGATGAGCGGCAGGGTGTCGCCTTTTCGGATCGTGTAGAAGCGTCCGGTCATGAAACTGGTATCGCGTTCGCTTTCGGGAAATTGTAGAGTGCGCGAGAGCGTTTTGTCGTTGAGTGGTTCTCCGCCCCTGTTTCCCTTGACGAGGAGGCTTAAGCCCGGACGGGGTGTGAAACGTTTTTCGAGGTCATTGGCCTGCGTCAATTCGGAAAGCGTCATGTCGAAACGCCGGGCGACATCATCGAGCTTTTCCTCCTCGCGGAATGTGTATATCTGCCATGAGGCGAGTGGTTTTCTGTTTTCGACGTGTTCCTTGAGATTCTTCGCAAAAACCTTGATCCGATCCTCCGGGAGAAGGATCGGGGACTTCGAGACGATCACGGGCCGGTTGTGCGCGGGGTTGAGCGCAAGGAATTCCTGCTCGGAAAGTTCGGCAAAGGAAGCGGCGAGCTTGATGTCGATGCTTGGCGTGAGGTCGATCGTGTCGAAGTAGGGTGTATTTGGGATTAGGCGAATCCCCAGCGCGGAAAGAAGCTCAGGGTCCCTGAAAATATTTTTCAGGGCTTGAAGCTTCGGGACGTAATTTCGCGTTTCTTCAGGCATCGATATCAGGCTTTGATAATCGGTGGGCAGCCCTTGATCCTGGTTTTTGGCAACGGCCTTCCCGACGGCGGCTCCTCCCCAATTGTATGAAGCCAGCGCGAGATGCCAGTCGCCGTATCGCTCGTAAAGCGCTCCGAAGAAGTCGAGCGCGGCGGAAGTCGAGGCGAGAATGTCGCGCCGCTCGTCCAGCCACCAGTTCTGTTCGAGCTTGTGATACCTGCCCGTCGACGGGATGAATTGCCACAGACCCGATGCCTTTGATCGCGAATACGCCATAGGGTTATAGGCGCTTTCGACCATCGGGAGCAGCGCCAACTCCATCGGCATCCCTCGCTTTTCGATTTCCTCGACGATGTGGTAAAGGTAGGGGTGACTGCGGACGACCATCAGTCGGAAACTGTCGGGATGACCAAGGTAGACTTCCTGATGACGGAGGACGAGGTCGTCGTCAATGTCCGGCATCGAAAAACCCTTTCGTATCCGCTGGAAAATGTCCGCGGACGCGGTTTCGAGATCGGCGGCGGGCGCGGCCTCGGTTTGGGCGGAGGGAGTTTCGACGTTTGCGCTTCCTTCAGAAGGCGCGTCGAGTGTCGTGCAGCCGGACAGAAAGACGAGAAGAAGCACGGTGGCCGGCAGAAGCGAAAGAGTGTGGGCAGAATGGATGCGTGCCGTCATTCGTATGAAAGTTTTCTTTCCAGATGAATTGCCGGATTATAACTCAGCGAGGCGTTTTCTCAGCCCTTCCCGGCGCGGCTTCCCGGATTATGCCATCAGCTTCAAGGCCGCCGCAAGGATCATCGCAAGGCCCGAGAGGCAAAGGAGGATGAGGACGACCCTTCGGAAGGCCCGCTGATTGAGCGAAAGGTAGATTCGCGCGCCGAGAATCGAGGGGAGGAGGACGGCGACAACGACGAGCGGCATGAAAGAGAGTATCTGCCGAGTAAGCATTCCTCTGGTCGCGTAAACGATCAGCGTGATAGATAGCGCCGACAGGTTGAAATTCTGGACGATTGTCCGCTGGATATTATTTTCGAGTTTGCGAAGCGTACACCAGAGCGTCGGAACGACGCCGGTAAAGCCGCCAATGCCGCCCATGAATCCTCCGACGGCGCCAATCAGCATGTCGGAGAGGACTCCCGTGTTTTTTACTGGCGGAATGCGTGGCGAAAGAAGCATCGCAACACACCAGAAAACGAGGAATACCCCAAAACCCAACTTAAATATCTCGGCGTTCAACAATGGAAGGACGAATACGCCGAGAGGGATTCCGGCCAATCCTCCCGCAAGATAGGGGAGAATCGCTTTTGGAAAAAAGGGTTGTCGGATCGAGAGCAACGCGGTGACTTGCCCGACGATGGAACCGAAAACGACCATGACCGCCGCGAACTGCGGGCTGATTCCCCATACCCAGAACGACATGGCCGTCAATCCGAAGGCAAAACCGGAAAGTCCCTGAACGAAGGCGGCGACGACGGCGCCCGCGATGAAGAGGATCAGATCGGGGAAAAGACTGGGGTCGGTCATGAAACGCGGATCATTTGGGATGCTTCGGGGAGACGTTTGGGTTTAAAGGAATGCGATGTTTTTGTTCCATTCATGACTTCGCGTTACGAAGATATCCCGCTTCACGGCGCGGTGAGTATGAAAATCGGCATCGGAAATGGCGCGTGCATTCAAGGGACGAAAATCAGATGCAGTCCTGCCATTTCGTCATCCTGTCCCTCAGGTTCAGCGTTTCTCCGTCGATGATGAAAAAACCGTCGCCTCGCGCGTGGAACGTGCGCTTTTCCCGGCGGTCGGGGTTGTGCCATGCCCGAATACCTTCGAGGATGAACATGTACGGGCCGCCGCGAGGTGGTATTTTTATGACTTTACATTCGAGGCTGGCGAGACATTCTTCTATCATCGGCGCGCCGGTTTCTTCCCCTGGACGGTATGTCAGCCCGAAATGGGCAAATTTATCCATGGACTCTCCAGAGCAATTTCCGATGTCGACCGCGATTTCCATCAAATCGGCTCCGGGAACCGAAACGACGCATTTGCGAGTATTCCGCAGGATTTCGTAGGTATGGTTCCACGGGCCGAGCATGCAGCCGAGTAGCGGCGTGAATCCCATCGACATGTGGCAGCTGATTGTCATGGCATTGGGCTTACCTTTCCATGATGTGCCGATTAGTAGCACAGGGCCGGATTCAAACCAGGTGAACGCGCGATTCAGTGGAAATTCGCGCAAGGATGAAGCGTGTGAAACTTTCGGCATGATTATCTCCGGTCGATGAGGTTTCGGTATAATGGTCTGCCGAAGAACGTAATCGGCGTCTTTGGCATCGGAAATGATCGGTGGCGCGGATAAAGGCCGGGACATATTGTGCCTATCGTGGGCGAGGCGCTTTTTCGATGCCGCCGATCCGCGAGCCGGCGCGAATTTCCTTTTTGGAAAACCACCCGAGATTCATTTCCAACGCATACCGCGCGGGACGCGCGGCACAGTGGTTGTCATCCGTTTTCGCCTGCATGTCCTCGATATTGATGATCCTCCCGTTTTCGTCGAGGAAGGCGACGGAAAGGGGAATGAAAGTATTGCGCATCCACATGCAGTATCTGCCCGTTTCGGGAAAAACAAAGAGCATCCCCTGGTTGGGAGGCATTTGTCGACGGTGCATCAGACCGCGCTGCCGACCCTGGGGATCAGCGGCGACTTCGGCCTCAATCCGGTAAAAGTCGGCGCTCAACTCGAGGAGCGGAATTTGCGCACGTACGATGGGAGAAGCCAGGAAAAACAGAAGCAATAGACAGATATTTTTCCGGTTCATCGCGGACTCGGGCATGGAGAATGGCAAGAATGGTAGAAGAGTTTCAGAAAGACGGAAAAAATGCAAGCGTTCGGACATGATTTTATTTCATTTCTGAATGGATCGCGACGGCATCGTCTTTTCGCGCGCACGCATTGTTTGTCCGTGCGGCGCGAAAATCCCCGAATGGAATCATGGGGATTCCTCCATGTGCTGAAACGGTGAAATGAATGGTCGATGATATACAAAATGCGCTTAATGCGGGATAATCATGAGTCCGAAATGGATGCGTTCACGATGTACGTAGTCTGTTTTACTTGTAATTCCCCGCGCTCTTGGCGCGGGGAGCACTTCAGGTTTGGGTTTGCTTTTGGCGATGTGCGCCGTTTTCGTGCCGTAATACCCCGCGCTCTTGGCGCAGGGATAGGCACGAG
>JAIRZC010000064.1 GCA_031267455.1 Accumulibacter sp.
TTCGATCGCCGCGTGCTGGAAGCGCTGCGCGAGCCGATGGAAAGCGGGAAAATCCACGTTTCGCGCGCCGCGCGTCAGGCCGAATTTCCCGCGCTTTTCCAGTTCGTCGCAGCGATGAATCCCTGTCCGTGCGGGTATTACGGCGACGCCAACGGGAGATGCCGCTGTACTCCGGACCAAATCAAGCGTTATCAGGGGAAGCTTTCCGGGCCTTTGCTCGATCGGATCGACCTGCAGGTCGAAATCCCCTCGGTTCCGGCCGATGTCCTGCAAAAAGCGCCCGAGGGCGAATCCTCGGAACGAGTCCGCGCGCGCGTCGTCGAGGCGCGGAACCGCCAGATCGACCGGCAGGGCAAACCCAATGCGCGGCTTGCGCCGCGTGAGGTCGGCCTTCACTGCCGTGCCGCGCCGGATGGGAATGCCCTGCTCAGGCAGGCAATTACACGCCTCGGCCTGTCGGCGCGCGCGCATCATCGAATCCTTCGCGTCGCACGCAGCATCGCCGACTTGGCGGGCAGCGCGCCGATTCTCGCCGCGCACATCGCCGAGGCCGTGCAATACCGGCGTTTCATGGGTGGCTGACGCATGACTTTCGCAATGGAACGAGAGAGCGAGGAAAAGCGGAACAAGAGGCGCGAGAAAGCGCCGCCCGGAATCGCCATCCTGCTTGCAGCAATGGGCGCGCTCGGTCCCTTTTCGATCGACGCCTATCTTCCATCGCTACACGCGATCGCGGAAAACCTCAACGCGACGACACTCGAAGTACAGCAGACGCTGACGGCTTATCTCATCCCTTTCGCCATCATGGCGCTGTGGCATGGCGCGATTTCCGACGCGCTCGGGCGCCGTAAGGTCACGCTCTTCTTCCTCGGCGTTTTCGGCGCTACGTCGGCCGCGTGTGTTTTCGCAACACGAATCGAATATCTCTGGGCATTGCGCGCGATTCAAGGAGTTTCCGCCGGCGCCGGGATCGTCATCAGCCGCGCGATCGTCAGAGACCTCTTCGATGGGCCGCAGGCGCAGCGCCTGATTTCCAGCATCGCAATGATGTTCGCCATCGCGCCGGCGCTCGCGCCCCTGATCGGCGGGCGTTTGCAAGCCTGGTACGGCTGGCGGTCGATTTTCGTCTTTCTCGTGTTGATGACCTGCCTGCTGTGGATGGCCTGCTGGTGGCTGCTCCCCGAAACGCTGCCGCCCGAGTCCAGGCAGAGCCTGCGCCTCGACTACCTCGCGCGCGCCTACCGCAAGGTGTTGACGACTCCCGTCTTTCTCCTGGCCTGCGGCGCGCTCACCTTCAATTTTGCCGGACTTTTTCTTTACATCATGTCAGCTCCGGTTTTTCTGATAAGGCACCTTGGCGTTTCGGAGACCGAATTCCTCTGGCTTTTCGGTCCCTCGATGCTGGGGCTTTTGACGGGATCCTGGCTTTCCGGGCGCTACGCTGGAAAGCTGACGCAGAAGCAAACGATTCTTCGCGGGTTTTGCCTGATGGGGCTTGCCGCCGCTCTCAACATCGCGATCTGCGTTTTCCGCGCGCCCGAATTGCCTTGGAATATCCTGCCGATCCCGATCTACACGCTCGGCATGTCGCTGTCGATGCCGAGCCTGACGCTTCTGGCGCTGGACCTTTTCCCGGGCCAGCGCGGGATGGCCTCTTCGTGCCAGATGTTCCTGCAGTCGATTTTCAACGGCATCGTCTCAGGCCTGATCGCGCCGGCATTCTGGGGGTCGACGCGCACACTGGCGTTCGGGATGGGGGGCTTCTTGCTCCTGGGGGCGATTTCGGGATGGGTTTACTACCGCGTCAGCGGCATTTCAGGCGGCGCTGATGTTGGCGTTGGAAGTAGGAAAGCCAAGAACGACCGTTAAGCCGCCGTTTTCCGTATCCTCGAGCGTGATTCTGCCATTGCAGGCAATCACGATCCGCTGCACGATGGCAAGCCCCAACCCGCAATGACCGCTCGTTGCGCGTGCTGGATTGATCTGCGCGAAGGCCTCGAGCGCGCGGACACGCTGCTCGGCGGCGATTCCCTGACCATGGTCGCTTATTTCGAGCGTAACGTACCCGGCGTTCTCGGCGTGCAGGAAAATTTCGACCGGGGGACGCCCATGCTGGAAGGCGTTGTCGATCAGATTGTCGAGCAGACGCTGGAGTTCGCTCGGCGAGATGGCTACTTGGCTCGCGATGGCGTTTTCGGCGACACGCATGCTTACTTCGCGCCCCATCTCTTGGCAGCGCGCGACTTCGTTGCTGACGGCGTCGGCGAACGGCAAGGGGGGAAGCGACGCGTGATCGACCGTTTCACTTTGTAAAAAACCGAGGCATTGGCTGACGATGCGCTCCATGTCGTTTGCGTCACGCGACAGTCCAGCGCGTTCCGCGTCGTTTTCGAGCAGGGCCAGGCGGACACGCAGACGCGCGAGCGGCGCGCGAAGGTCGTGCGTCAGCCCGGCGAGCATTTCGCGCCGCTCTGATTCGGCCTCCGCCAGTTGCTGAATCATCGTGTTGTAGCGTTCGGCAAGGAGCTGGACTTCCTTTGGCCCTTCGGGGACGACGGCGCGCGCGCGACCGCCGCCGACCGCCGCGACGGCTTCGCCGAGGCGCGTGAGCGAAGCGACGATTCCCCGGACGAAAAGCACGGCAGCAACGACAAGAAGCGTGAGCGCCCCGCCCAAACGCAACCAGAGATCGTGAGGGAGTTCCCGAGGCGCGAAACGCAAGGGCGGCAGGATCAACCACCAATTTTCCCCGCCCGCGCTAAAACCTATCCATACACCACTACGGCTTCCCGGCCCTTCGTGACGGAGCTTGAAGTCTTCGCCGAGAATTTTTTTCAGATTGGCGGAAAGCCGATGCGCGAAGCCGAAAGTCGGCTCGTGTTTCGGAACGGAATCGTCG
>JAIRZC010000068.1 GCA_031267455.1 Accumulibacter sp.
TGTCCGAGGCGTCGAGGTCGTCGACGCCCGTGAAATCGATGCCCACAAAGGCGGCTGGAGACGTCGAGGCCATTTGCCGGTATTCGGCAAGCGCCTTTGGGTCCGTGATTCCGCCGCCGGTTTCCTTCATCCGTTTTGAAAACGCGGCCAGGTCGTCGAGTTTTTCCGGGGCGGTCTCCCGCACGGTTTCCATGATTTTGACAGGAAGGCGGTTGAAATCGTAGCCGTTCTCCGAAAGCCAGAGGTACGCTTCATGCATGGCCGCCCCCGCCTCTGCTTTCTGTTCCGCTTCTTGCTGTTTGTACAGGCGCGATACTTCTTCCATTGCAATCTTTTTCGCAGGGGGCGACAGGCGTTCGTTGGACAAGATAGCGGACACGGCGTTCCGAAGCGTCGGGGGTTTGACGATGCTTTTTCCCGCGTCGAATTGTCCCATTTGTTTTTCGACAAACACGCGGGTTTGTTCCGGAATGAAATCTTTCCACGTTTTCGGGATTTCCCCCGCTTTCAGTTTCTTATTCTCCGCCTCCGCTTTTTTTATCGCATTTTCGATACTCACGTCTTCAAGATCGTAGGCGGCAAAGACCTTTTCCAGATCGCCGTCGAAACGATCGACTTTCCTTTCGTATTCTTCCTTGCGTTTTTCAAGCACCATAGAACTTCCGGAAACGGGTAGTTCGTTGCCGTTTTCGTCGTATTCAAGGCGACCGACCGCTTCCATTGCGATTTCAAAGCCCCGTTGCGCCGGATCGGGCTTGCGCTGGCGCGCCAGAACCTGAAAAGCGCCTTGCGCGGCCTGTAACCCGGATTGAAGATCGGTTTCTTTTTTTATAAGGCTTTGCAAAGAAACCTTGTCCTCGGCGGTCATGGAATCCTTTTGCGCTTCGAAGAACGCCTTCGCGCCGCCGGCGTCGTTCTCGTCGAGAAGCGTGAGCGTCGCGCCCCGGATCGCGGCGCTTTGCGCGATCCGCGTCGCCGTGTCGGTCTTGTCGGCGGGCCCGCCCTCCAGGCGCCCGATCTCGAAGACCGACGCGGCGACGCGAAAGAGCGCGTTCCGGACGGCTTTGGCGTTCGCCGGGTCGAGCGCGATTTCCTGACCCGACACGTCGATGACGCCCTTGTGCGTCGCGATCTGATAGTTCCTGAACTCTTCGGCCTGATGCCGGACGAGGTTCCCCCGGAACGTCGCCATCAGAGATCCGGATTCCCGCGCGAACATCGCCCTCTGCCGGTCGTTGCCCAAGCTCGCGGCGAGAGAGACGCGCGCCGTATCGAGCAATTCCGTGTATTCCGCGTCCAGCGATTTTTTATCCGGACGCTCCAGCGCGTTTTTTCCCTTCAGGCTCCGGAATCCGGCATCCTTGTCGTAGGTCAGGTAAAGCTGGCGTTCCTTCAGCGTATTCAGCGCTTCGGTCACACGCGCCGTATTCGCCTGATCCTGAAGGTCGAACGTGATTTTTGAGAGGGCGCCGCCCATGTCGTCCAGCCCTTTCCCGAGAACGCGCATCCCCCGCGCGGACGCTTCGACGTTCAAATCCGGCGCGTGAAGACGCGCGCCGGGGAGTATGTCCGGCGTCGCCTTGAAATTGTCGTAAGTCGGGATACCCGGCATGGTCAGAATCCAGTGGCAAGTGGTCAGTATTTAGCGGCTTGACGGTTGTAATTATTTGACGCTACAATTAATTCAGCAAGAAATTAGCGACAGCCCGTAAAGGGCGGGGTTTCAAACCGGAGTTGGTTTTGCGATGAAGATCGAATTCGACCCCGAAAAGCGCGCCCAAACCCTGGCCGGGCGAGGCTTGGATTTTTGTCGTGCCGGGGAGGTCTTCGCGGGACGCCATTACACTGTGGAGGACCCGCGCCGGGACTATGGCGAGCCACGTCGTATTACCGTCGGGCTTCTGGACGCCCGGATGGTCGTCATGGTCTGGACGCCGCGCGGCGAATCCCGCCGCATCATCAGCATGAGGAAAACCAATGAACGCGAAATCGAACGCTACCGAAACCGCCTGGATTGACCCGGACGACGCGCCGGAACTCGATGACGATTTTTTTGAACGCGCCGATGAATACGTCGGAGAAAAACTCATCCGGCGCGGGCGTCCCGTCGGCAGCGTGAAGGCGTCGCCCAAGCGGCAGACGACGATCCGCTTCGATCCCGAGGTGCTCGAAGGTCTGCGCGCCACGGGCAAGGGCTGGCAAACACGGGCGAACGACGTGCTGCGCGAGTGGTTGAAAACGCGGGCCGCGTGATTCCGGGGACAGAGGACAGTAGACCGTAAACAGGAAACAGAGAAGGTTTCCGAGAACCGAAAGGTTTTGCAATCCACCTGTTCGACCGTGTGCCGCGCGACCCGGCCTCGTGATGCCGGTGCGCGAAGGCCGCACGCTCCGCGCCGCGAAAAAAGGTTTGAATACCGCAGGGGTTTACCTATCCTTTCCGCTCCGAAGGATCCCATGAATTTCTGCCTCCCATCCACTGTTTCCCATCTCCCGCGTCATCCCCAGAGTGACGCGCCCGAACCGGACGAAGCGAAGACGCCCGCCTTGTTCATCGCGTACCACGACGAGGCGACCTGCGACGCGCCGGAAAGAAGGCTTCCGGTCATCGCCGTATTCGAATTCACGGTGCTCGCGGACAAGCCCTTCATGAGCGCTTCACTCTGATAATTCAGACCCTGCGCCTTATAACCGAACGCGCTCTTGATCGCATTCGCCTTCAGCGTTCCAACATCGGCGTTCTTCAACATCTCGGTCGACGCCTGGATTTCCCGCGCGTTTCCAACGTCAAGATCGATCCCGCTCGCCGCCAGGCGCGCGCGCTGCGAACTCCTGACCTGCCCCGCGCCGAGCGTCAGCCGCGCGATTTCCGCGTTGCCCCGCAAAAGCGCCGACTGCGCGGAGAGTT
>JAIRZC010000072.1 GCA_031267455.1 Accumulibacter sp.
TTTTCGCCGTCCTTGCCGAAATGGCCTTTACGTCGCATTGCGGCCTGAAAATCGATATCGATACGACGGGGCGCGGCGTTTTGTCGCATGAAGACGTGTTGCGTTTTTTTTTCAACGAAGAACTCGGCGCGGTTCTGCAAGTCCGCGCCGTCGACCGCGAGCGGGTCTCGGCGCGTCTTCGGAGCGCGGGACTCGATTTTTTTACCGTGGGTATTCCCGTAGCATCGAAATTTCCCGACGAATTCCGCATTTTTTTCAAAGGATCGCCGTTTTTTTCCGAAAAGCGCGTCGAACTTCAGCGCGCTTGGTCGGAAACCTCTTTTCGCATGCAATCGCTGCGCGACCATCCCGAATGCGCGCGGCAAGAATACGACCGCATTCTGGATGTGTCGGATACGGGGCTCTCGGCGGCCCCGAGCTTTGATCCCAGCGATGACATCGCGGCTCCCTTCCTCGCGGGCGCCGCGCGCCCGAAAATCGCTGTCCTGCGCGAACAGGGTATCAATGGTCAAGTGGAGATGGCAGCGGCTTTCGACCGCGCCGGTTTTTCCGCCGTCGACGTTCATATGAGCGATATTCTTTCCGGGCGGGTTTCGCTTTCGAATTTCGATGGAGTGGTCGCGTGCGGCGGTTTTTCCTATGGCGATGTGCTCGGCGCGGGGAAAGGCTGGGCACGGACGATTCTTTTCAATTCCCGCGCGCGAGATGAGTTCGAGGCCTTCTTCGGGCGTGGCGCCAGTTTCGCGCTCGGCGTCTGCAACGGCTGCCAGATGATGAGCGCATTGAAGTCGCTGATACCGGGCGCGGAAGCCTGGCCGCGTTTCGAGCGTAATGCGGTCGAACAGTTCGAAGCGCGTTTCGTGATGGTCGAACTGCCAAAATCGCCTTCGCTGTTTTTCGATGGAATGGCCGGAAGCCGCCTGCCGATCGCCGTCGCGCATGGCGAAGGCCGCGCCGCGTTCGACTCGGAGACGCAGCGGGAGGACGCGCTCGTTGCGATGCGCTACATTGACAACGCGGGCCAGCCAACCGAAAGCTATCCCTATAACCCAAACGGTTCGCCAGGCGGCGTCACGGGACTGACCACGCCCGATGGGCGCTTTACGATCCTGATGCCGCATCCTGAGCGCGTTTTCAGAACGGTGCAAATGTCGTGGCATCCGGACGAATGGGGCGAAGATTCTGCGTGGATGCGGATGTTCCGCGCGGCGAGGAAATGGATCGGCTGACCTGTCTCGCATCCCTGGCTTGACAAAAGAAGGCGCGGGACGCATCGCCGGCCGTTCCAGAAGGGGCTTTCGGCTTATCCTTCCAGCCCCCCGTTCCAAAACACGAATGATATCGACATGAAAGAATCTTCTTCCTCGCCGCGGTCGACCTGGAGCAGCCGCTGGGCCTTTATCCTCGTTACGATCGGATCTTCCGTCGGTCTGGGAAATATCTGGAAATTTCCCTATATGACCGGTTCGCAGGGCGGCAGCGCGTTTGTTTTGATCTACCTCTTGTGTGTCCTGCTGATCGCCTGGCCGCTCCTGATGGCGGAGATTTTGATCGGGCGGCGCGGCAGAGGAAATCCGGTCTCGGCAATGACGACCACGCTTGGGGAATGCAAGGCTTCTCCAGTGTGGGGCCTCCTCGGCTGGGTCGGCGTGCTGGGCGCTCTGGTGATTCTTTCTTTCTACAGCGTCGTTGCGGGCTGGATCGTCGATTATCTCTGCAAGGCGCTTGCCGGCCTGCGGATAGAGACGGCGCCGGAAGCGAAGCAGGCCTTCGACAGCCTGCTCGGAAACCCGTTTCAATTGGTGCTTTGGCATACCCTCTTCATGGTGTTCATCGTGGGCGTCGTCGCGCGGGGCGTAGTTTCGGGAATCGAGCTTGCAAACAAGATCATGATGCCGGGGCTATTCCTGATCCTCCTGGGTCTCGTCCTCTGGGGCGCGGTGGCCGGGGACATGTCCGCAGCCCTGCATTTCCTTTTCGATGTTCATTTCGAAGCCATTACGCCGAATGTCATTCTCGCGGCCGTGGGACACGCCTTCTTTTCGCTGAGCCTCGGGATGGGCGCGGTCATGGCCTACGGTTCCTATCTCGACAAGGCGACAAGTATCGCCGCTACCTCGATCTGGGTCGTGGTTTGCGACACGCTGGTCGGGCTACTCGCCGGGCTTGCCATTTTTTCGTTGACCTTCCGCTACGGCCTGGAGCCGTCCGAAGGGCCGGGCCTGATCCTGCAAACACTGCCGCTCGCGTTTTCGAACATGCCCGGCGGTCGCGTGTTTGCCATCCTTTTTTTCCTGCTGGTCTCGTTTGCGGCGTGGACCTCGGGAATCTCGCTGCTCGAACCTTTCGTCGCGTGGCTGATCGAAAGCCTTGGTGTACGCCGGACGTCTGCCGCATGGGGAACGGGAGCGGTCGTATGGTTCCTGGGGACAGGCGTTTGTCTTTCGTTCAACGTATGGTCGGGATTTACCGTGTTCGGCTACGGGCTTTTCGACGCGTTGGATGGAGCAACCAGTCGTCTTACGATGCCGCTCTCGGGCATCGCAATCGCCGTTTATGTCGGATGGATTATGAGGAGAAAGGCCGTC
>JAIRZC010000140.1 GCA_031267455.1 Accumulibacter sp.
GGGAACGACTGCATCGACATCCGGTCGTTGGCGTCGGTACACGGTCTGTTTACCTACGACTCGGGTTTTCTATCGACGGCGTCCTGCCGTTCACAAATCACTTTCATCGATGGCGACGAGGGAACGCTCCTCTACCGGGGTTACCCGATCGAGCAACTCGCCGAGCGCTGCAATTTTCTGGATGTCGCCTATCTGCTGAGGCACGGAAAACTACCGGACATCGAGGAGAAGCTCGCGTTCGAAACGATCATCAAGAAACATACGATGGTCCATGAGCAGATGGCCAAGTTCTACCAGGGTTTTCGGCGGGATGCCCATCCAATGGCCGTGATGGTCGGCGTCGTCGGCGCTCTCTCGGCTTTCTATCACGACATTGAGGATTTTTCGGATCCGGAACAACGGAACGTGAGCTTCAACCGCATCGTCGCCAAGTTACCGACGATCGTCGCGCTTGCCTACAAATATTCGATCGGCGAGCCTTTTATGTACCCGCGCAACGATCTCGACTACACATCCAATTTCATGCAGATGATGTTTGGTACTCCGTGCGAAAAATACGAGCCCAATCCGATTCTCGTGCGCGCGCTCGACACGATATTTATTCTGCATGCCGACCACGAACAGAACGCATCGACATCGACGGTTCGCCTGGCCGGATCGACCGGATCGAACCCCTATGCGTGCATTTCGGCGGGGATCGGCTGCTTGTGGGGCGCCGCGCATGGAGGGGCCAACGAAGCCTGCCTGCGCATGCTAGAAGAGATCGGCGATGTTTCGCGCGTCCAGGAATACATTCGGCGCGCCAAGGACAAAAACGACAAGTTCAAATTGATGGGTTTTGGCCACCGCGTATACAAAAACTTCGATCCGCGCGCGAAGATCATGCGAAAGATTTGCGCGGAGGTGCTCCGGGATCTTGGCCTCGAGAACGACCGCCTGTTCCGGCTGGCGCTCGAACTCGAAAAAATTGCCCTGGAAGACGACTTCTTCGTCGAGAAAAAGCTTTATCCAAACGTCGATTTTTATTCGGGCATCGTGCAAAAAGCCATGGGAATCCCGACGTCGATGTTTACCTGCATTTTCGCGCTGGCGCGGACCGTTGGATGGATGGCGCAGTGGGCCGAAATGATTTCCGATCCGGAATACAAGATCGGGCGTCCGAGGCAGGTCTACGGCGGACCGCTCATGCGGAACGTTCCCCTTGCCGACGAACGCTGAGGATATTTCCAAGAGGCATTTTCATCCGTGCCGTTCCCGTTTCTTCCTGAATGCCTCTCCATTCGAACCAAAGCTTCGGGAGGTTGAATCGTTGAAATGATGACTGAATTATTCGGGACTTCACACCTCTTCGGCGCGAATGCTCCGTTCATAGAAGAACTCTACGAGAATTACCTCGACAACCCCGGTTCGGTCCCGGGGGCGTGGCGCGACTATTTCGACAGGCTGGTGCGATTGCCGGGCGCCGTCGCGCGCGACGTTCCGCATCTTCCGATCATCAATGCTTTTTCCGAGCAAGCAAGGCGCGGCGGCTATCGGGCGTCGATGGCAAGGCCCTTCGACGATGCCAAGCAAGTCAGCGTCCTTCAGATGATAAGCGCTTACCGTACCTTCGGATCGCGCTGGGCGAATCTGGATCCGCTCAAGCGTCAGCCGCGCCCGGACATCAACGAGCTGGAACCGTCCTTTTACGATTTTTCAGGCGCGGACATAAATACGCTGTTCAACGCCGGATCGTTCAAAGGGGTTTCCGAGCGCGCCAGTTTCGGGCAAATTCTCGACGCGCTCAAAGAAACCTACTGCGGAGCGATCGGCGTCGAATACATGTATATCAGCGACATCTCCGAAAGGCGCTGGATTCAGGCGCAAATCGAGCCGATACGCGCCACCGCGGCCTATACCTCCGCGCAGAAACTGCGTTTTCTCGAGCGCCTGACCGCAGCCGAGACGCTCGAACGCTACTTGCATACCCGCTATGTCGGGCAAAAGCGTTTTTCGCTCGAAGGTGGCGAATCGCTGATCGTCTCCCTCGACGAATTGATCCGTGTCGCGGGTGGCCTCGGTGTCGAGGGTATTGTCATCGGGATGGCGCATCGTGGTCGGCTCAATGTGCTCGTAAACACCCTCGGCAAGTCGCCATCCATGCTTTTCGATGAATTCGAAGACAAGGAAAGCCCTGGGCAAAAACCGCCGGGAGACGTCAAGTACCATCTGGGCTATTCGTCGACGGTGTCGACGCCGGGCGGCCCCTGCCATCTCTCGCTGGCCTTCAATCCCTCGCATCTTGAGATCGTCAACCCTGTCGTGGAAGGCTCGGTTTACTCACGCCAGATCCGCCGGGGCGACGACGGCGAGAACAGGATCATGCCCATCCTGATCCATGGCGACGCGTCGGTTGGCGGCCAGGGAGTGAATCAGGAGATGCTTAATTTCGGGAAGACGCGAGGTTACGGCACCGGCGGAACGGTGCATATTGTTGTCAACAATCAGATCGGATTTACGACTTCCGACCCGCGGGATACGCGCTCGTCGATCTATTGCACCGATCTCTTCAAAATGGCGAGCGCGCCGATCTTTCACGTCAATGGCGATGATCCCGAGGCGGCCGCGCTTGCGACCCGACTCGCCGTAGAGTTTCGCCAGGAATTTCATAAGGATATCGTCGTCGACATCGTCTGTTTCCGAAAGCTTGGGCATAACGAGCAGGACGAGCCGATGGTAACCCAGCCGCTGATGTACAAGCGGGTTGCCGCGCATCCGGGCGCGCGCAAGATTTATGCGGATCAGTTGATCGCGGAAGGCATCCTTCCGGTCGACGGGCCGGAAGATATGATCCTCCGCTACCGCGAACAACTCGACCGGGGCGAATTACTCTACAACCCCGTAATCGCCGGGCATACGAACCCCCTGCTTATCGACTGGAAGCCCTATCTCGGCAACGGCTACGCGCCGAATTGCGATACAACGATCCCGATCCGGGAGATCAAGCGGCTTTCGGAACGCCTGACGGCGATTCCCGAAAACTTCGTTCTGCACGACCGTGTGCAAAAAATCATCGGCGACCGTCGTCTCATGGGGCAGGGCGCCATTCCCTTCGATTGGGGAATGGCCGAGAACCTCGCATACGCCTCGCTGCTCGTTTCCGGTTACGGCGTGCGAATTTCCGGCGAAGACGTAAGCCGTAGTACCTTCTTTCACCGCCACGCGGCGCTGCACGATCAGAAACGCGAACGCTGGGACGAGGGGATGTATTGTCCGCTCGCGAACCTCCAGGAAAAGCAGGCCACTTTCCAGTGTTTCGATTCCGTTCTTTCGGAAGAAGCCGTCCTCGCCTTCGAATACGGCTACGCGACATCGAATCCGGCCGATCTTGTCATCTGGGAAGCGCAGTTCGGCGATTTCTCCAATGTCGCCCAAGTCGTGATCGACCAGTTCATCGCATCCGGCGAAGCCAAATGGGGGCGCGCCTGCGGGCTGGTCCTGTTTTTGCCGCATGGCTATGAAGGACAGGGTCCCGAGCATTCGTCCGCGCGCGTCGAGCGTTTCATGCAGCTTTGCGCCGAAATGAACATGGAAGTTTGTCAACCGACGACGCCCGCGCAGGTTTTCCACATGTTGCGGCGCCAGGCGATCCGAAAACAGCGCAAGCCGTTGATCGTTTTCACGCCCAAGTCGCTGCTGCGTCACAAGGAAGTCACCTCGACGCTCGACGACCTTTCCAAGGGGCAATTCCAACACATCATCGGCGAGGTCGATCCGATCGACGAACGGAAAGTAACGCGCGTCATCTTCTGTTCGGGAAAGGTCTATTACGACCTGATCGCAATGCGCCGCGTCCAGAACATCAAACATATCGCCATCGCGCGAATCGAGCAGCTCTACCCCTTTCCGGACGAAGCCTTCGAAGCAGAACTCGCTCGATACCCCAAGGCGACTGAAATCGTCTGGTGCCAGGAAGAGCCGCGCAACCAGGGCGCTTGGTACTGGATCGTTTCGCGCGAGCACCTCGACCGTCCGCTCAACGACAACCAGCGTCTCATCCTGGTTTCGCGCCCGGCCGCTTCTTCGCCCGCGGTCGCTTACGGAAAAGAACACCTTGCGCAACAAAAGATGCTCGTCGAATCCGCGCTGAGAAAAGACGCATTCTATAAGGCACCGGACAAAAAATAGAGCGAATCGGAGAAGTGATGATTATCGACATAAAAGTCCCGCAGTTATCGGAATCCGTTGCGGAGGCGAATCTGCTGGCATGGCACAGGCAAATCGGCGAAGGGGTCGCGCGGGGAGACAATCTGGTCGACATTGAAACGGACAAGGTCGTTCTCGAACTTCCCGCGCCAAAAGCCGGCGTGCTCGTCGAAATACTCAAGGGCGCGGGGGCAAGGGTTCTCGCCGGCGAGAAGATCGCGCGCATCGATACCGAGGCCGCGGCAACCTTCGTTTCGAAGGCCGGAGCGGCGGCGCGTGAAGAAGAGATATCCAAAAGCCTCCCGGAAACATCCCAAGGCGATTTTTCGAGAATGCCCATGCCTTCGGCGCGGAAGATACTGGACGAAAAGGGCCTGGATCCGGCCGATGTCGCCGGAACGGGGCGGGGAGGGC
>JAIRZC010000002.1 GCA_031267455.1 Accumulibacter sp.
TGAAGACGTCGCCGAGTTCATTTATACTGAAAGCAAGCCCGCTGGATGAAGGGATTGGCGAAGAAGCCCCGGCTTCTGACCTGCCCTGCTGGTCCTCCGGGCTTTTTCGCGTCACCACGGTATGGTCATAGTACCGTTTTCCATCGGAATGATTCCGAACCACGATGGATACTTGGTAGGGAACACCGTCGATTTTCGCGTCCGCGTAATAGCTTGTCTTGGTGGCCGGGTCTTTTCTACCCTGGTTATCGGGAACGGTATCGCCGCGCGCCGATTGCCGGATGACTTCCTGAATATGCCGAGCGATAAGCGTCTTTTCCGGTTTCGGAACGCCCAGATTCAGCGCGTGACGCAATCCGCCAAACGAAACGATAATGGCGTCACCGTCCTTCGATTCCAAGGTAATGGGTTTCGAGTAATCCTTGCGCAATTGGGCAATCGTTTCATCGCGAAGGCTTCTCCAATCCCTGTTTTCCGCGTCCTGCCGGTAGATTTCATCGTTCTTCGGTGAGAATTCACCGGTGTTGCCCGTCGCCGATTTCGCTTGGTTGGGGTCGAAGAACGCATAATTCGCGTATCCGTCAATTTCTCGGAAGCGCTCCAAATTTTCGTATCCGTCAACTTTCAAGATAACCCCATCCCGCCCTTCGCGAGGCGCGCGACTCACCGCGTCGTTGCGAATCCAGTCTGACTCGTCGGCTTGCGGGTCATAAGCCACCCGTAGGGGGTTTTTGACGTTCAGAAAAAGCGCATAGACATTTCCCGTGACATGTTTGCCTGTTTGTCGGGCAAACTCCAGGTTCCGACGAGCAACATAATCTGCATTCCGTGCCGCGCGGATCGCGACTCGCGCATCCGGGTCATTCTCACGGCCCTTGTACTCTGCCTGTACGCGGTGTATGGCCTTCAACGCTTCGTTAACCTCAGCCTCCGCGTCTTTAAGATCGTCCTTCGTCGCGGGGGCGATGTAATCCGTGTAGCTCTCGGCAACGGCACGGGAACTCGATGCGAAGAACGCTTTTTTCGCGTCTTCGGCCTTTGTGCTCGTGCCCAGACGCCCCTTGTCGAACACCCAGAAGTGCTCCCCCTGTGCCGTCCCGTGATACACCACCCTCGGTTCTCCCGTCTCCGGGTCAACCACCTTGGACACGGTAGCGGGGTTGACGGCAAGCGCAGATTGCAATACCTTATTACCAAGGCTTGCCAAGGGCCGGGGTTCAGACGGACGGGAGATAAACGATTCTTCCGATCCCCCGGAGGTACTGGTAAGCCTTTCGTTTTCCAGCGTCGAAAGTTCGTGATCGTAAAACCGGCGACCGTCTTGGACTTCCCGGACGACAATCCGGGCCACGAACGGTTTCCCGTCCACGGAAACACGCGAAGCGAATGTCTCGACGGCCTTTACGCCGGGTCTCATGTTTTCCGTGTCGCGCGCCACAAATATTCCATTCTCGACAAGCTGATCAAGAATCGAAATAACGGCGCGTTTTTCGAGGTTCATTCCGTGTTGCAGGGAATTGTTCAGCCCCGATGCGGCAATCTTGATAATCTTACCGGTATCCTTGTTCGTAACTTCCGGCTTCCCTCGGTAGGAATCGACAGCGTCCCGTTGCAGTTCTTTTCGCGAGCCGTCTTGACGCAATGCGTCGGTCGTTGCCTCGATAACCGGCGTTGCGTCGATTTTCTGGCGAAGGAGCGCCGCCTCCCAATCGCCGAACCAGTTCTTGAACTCGGGTGTCCGCGCCTGCACCCACTGCCGATAATTGAGCTTCGTCTTTCCCTCGGCGCTGGCCTTCTGGAACGCCGGGTCGGTATCTTCCTTCGAATACAATATCTCCTGTCCCGCGGGGGAATCCTTCGAGATCGCATCCCACGCCTCGTAATCGACTCCGCCGACTTTGATCGTCGTCCGATCGCCGAAGCCCTCGGCTTTCGCCGCCGATTCGCCGAGCCATTCTTTGACCACCGACTGAGGCGGGTTCGCGTGTAACTGGTTGTGCAAGCTTTCCGGCGTGATCGCGTAGACCCTGTCAACACCGTGATTGAACAAATAGCGCGCCGTGTTCCGGAAGACTTCCTTGACCCACGTGCCGCGCTTGGGTTCGTAGAGCTTGCGAACCTCTTCAAGCTGATCTTTCCAGATTCCCTGCGCGGCGTAATCTTTTCCGGGCGAATACAAGGTCGATAAAACATCCGACTGAATTTCGGTCATCAGCGCCGCGTCACCTTTTCCGTCATCGAATCGCCGGAACAAAGAGAACGCGAAACCTGGAGGATGGCCCGAACCCGCTTGCGCTTTCGAGAACGCCTGCTGAACGCTGTAGTCGATCTCGGGGTCAAAGAAGCTCAAACTGGAATCACGCATGTCTTCCCCTGGCGCCTGAGTACCGCCGCGCGTCTTTTCCGCCATATACAAAAGCCCCGGTTTCCCCGCGGCTTCTTTCACTTCAGCGCGTGAAAAGTAATCGCGTTTCACCCAATCCGCCGCGACTTCGGCGCCAAGCGACTTTCGAAGCATCGCCGCGAGAGACTCCTTGGGAACGCCGAGCGCGCGCGCCGCTTGCGATAAGCGCGTAGTCGAATCGCTGGTTTTAGAGAGAGCGCGCCCAAGTTCGCGCCGCCACCGGGAAATCCCATGGAAACTCACGTCCTTGATATCGGCGATATCGATCAACCCCGAGTTGATTAAGCCCGCTATGGCGCGCGCGTTCGTGTCCGGGTCAGACTGAAGCTTCTTGAGCTTATCCCGAATGAGACGCGGCATTTCCGACTTGATATAGGGGCTCAACGAGGGGTTATTTAGTATCGCGGCGCGCACATCGGGGCGTTCGTCTGTCACTAAAACGGCCTGCGCCTCCAGAGTGACTAACGGGTTTCCCGCAAGCCTCAGGCGAACGTATGTATACTCATCATTTACCAGAATCGCTTGGGCCTTCGGGGTAATTGATGGATTGCTCGCAAGACTAGAGCGAATACCGTGTTCTTCGTGCGTCACCAAAATCTCTTGGGCTTTCGAGGTAATTGATGGATTGCTCGCAAGAAAATAGAGAACATATGTGTT
>JAIRZC010000056.1 GCA_031267455.1 Accumulibacter sp.
CACAATGGCCTTGGCATTTCCCCCTCCGGCTTATCCCTCTGGCTCATTCAGATATTATACAAAATAATCTACTATTTGTTATTGTGCTCTAAAAGGGAGGTGGAGCGGGGAATTCGTGAAGCATGCTTCGCGCCCGCGCACCCGGCCGGCTGTGCAAAGCCGGCCCTCCGGGGCATTGGCCGGACGAGGGGACGGTAATTATCTCCTATGAAACGTCAAATAGGGACGATGGCCATCGTCCCCTACAAGGGGGAAAAGCGCGCGCAGCAGCCAGTCCGCCGGATGCTCCTGCGCTTGGGCGTACTGCATTAGCTCCCGCATCTCGCCTTCGCGATCAGCAGACCCGCCGACTTTGGGACAATGCGTTTGCCTGCTCGGCCACTCGCGCATAACCTTCTATCCAGCGCCTGCTCTCCACCGGAGCCGGTGCGCCCACTTCTAGACGCGACAACATCCCGGCATCGATCACCCCCAAAGCTTCTCGATCCGGCGTAACCGCATAGCTCGGATACAGGTACATTCCGCGCTGGGCTTCGCAGCTCAAGCGGCCCTAGCCGGCAATCTTCTGCCCGTTGAAATCCAGTTCCGTCGTGTCTGGCAGGCACAACGCGACCGGATGCTCGCTCATGCCGCGCGCGTACCGTTCCAATGCGGCTCCCGTATGTCCTGCCAGCCCACGCTCTCGGCCCCAAAGAAGCAATAGGCTCCCCGGGTCTCCGCCCAGCCGCTACAGGCACTCGGAATGCTCGCCTGCGACTGCCTCGCAAAAGTCTCCACCAACGGCACCAGCCGACGATTGAGCCGGGCATCTCCCAGATCAAAATCCGCAAATCCCTGCGCGCCCCAACTCATGAGACCTCATTGACTATCAACCAAAATACAACAGGTTACGTCAACTACTTCACGTCATGGGTAATGGAATGGGTATAGCCCGTGGATCACGATACGACACGCTACTTCGGTAAATTCAAAAGCCCCCGGAGCAAAGCAAAAGGTTGCGAGGTCGCGCGGTTTTGCGTCTTCGCGCCATCTTCCGCGAACGCCTTTTTCGCCGCGTCGGCGTCAAGCTCGCGCGCGTGCTCGTTCTCGTGGCAGTAAATGCAGAGCAATTCCCAGTTGCTGCCGTCGGGCGGATTGTTGTCGTGGTCGTGGTCGCGATGATGAACGGTGAGCTGCCTCAGGTTTTCACGAGAAAACTCGCGCCCGCAGCGGCCGCATATCCAAGGATGGATTTTGAGCGCCCGCTCGCGATAATCCCGCTCGCGCGCCTGCCGGGCGCGGACGGCTTCGGCGATCAGGCGATCGGTGCGCGCCTTTTTGTCGTTATTCAACAGAGAAACTCCATCAAACTTTTTTGAGCATTGTACGACGATTTTTTGTCCGGCTTTCCTTGACTCAAGGACGCGGCTCGTTTTTCGGCAGGACGGTATCGATCCTGAAACAAGATTTTGTCGCGGACGCTTCAGAGCGATTGACGAAATCGCCCACCGGATTAATATAATCGATCAAAAGCATCCGGAAGTTTTGTCCGAAATTTCGACTCACCAGGAGCGCCACCATGGATGAAAACACCGTTACTTACCGTTGCGTCGGCGTTTGCAAGCCCGACCCGGCGACAGGACGCTGCGTCGGCTGCGGCTGCCCGATGGACGAATCGGGCTTGGGCTATCCCGGCTATCCCGCCGATGTGGCGCCTTTCCAGGGAAACCCTCCTCCGAAAACCGACGCGGAACGCTGATCCGAAGTTTCAGACTTCCTGCGGGTCGACTTCCAGATGCCAGCGGAGCCCACGCGACACCTTGATCGTCCCGATTGCGACGCGCCAGAGGCGCAAGAGGCTCTGCAAGGCCCGCCGCGAAGGCGATTCAACCAGAAGTTGCGCGCGATCCCGATTGGCGCGCCTCGCAAGGCGCATGGGTATGGGGTCATAGACAAAAACATTTTCGGCGGCGTTTTCACAAAGCGCCACGCGCTCTTTCGCCGCCGAGAGGAAAGCCAGCGCATCGGCCATCAGCGACGCTTCCGCGCGCAGCAGGGCCTGGTAGGCATAAGGCGGGAATCCGGCTTGCCTGCGCTCTTCGAGCAGGTGATCGGCAAACGAAGGAAAATCCTGCCGCGCGAGCGCCGCGTAAAGCGGATCGTCGGGGAACTGTGTTTGTATCAACACTTCGCCGGGCAGATTGGCGCGCCCGGCGCGTCCGGCTACCTGCATCAGTTGCGCGAAAAGCCGCTCCGGCGCGCGCCAGTCGGCTGAAAAAAGCGCGGCGTCGGCGCCGAGCACGCCGACGAGCGTCAGGCCGGGAAAATCATGCCCTTTGGCGAGCATCTGCGTTCCGACGAGAATGTCCGCGTCCCGGGCAATGATTCGCTCGGAAAAGGCTTCCCACTGTTTTCGGCTTCGCGCCGAATCACGGTCGATCCGCAGTATCCGCGCCTGCGGAAAGCATTCGGCGAGCGCGGCCTCGACTCGCTGCGTTCCCCGACCGAGGGGCTGGACATCCTGATTGCCGCATACCGGACAAGCCCTCGGAACGCCTTGCTCGAAGCCACAGTGGTGGCAACGCAACCGCCGGTCGGCCAAATGGACGACAAGGTTGGCCGAACAACGCTCACAATGCGAAACCCAGCCGCAGTAAGCGCACACTAACACTGGCGCATAGCCACGCCGGTTGAGGAAGATCAGGCTTTGCTCTCCGTTCTCCAGGCGCTTCTCAATCCCCGCGAGCAAGGCGCCTGACAAGCCGTCGCGCAATTTTTCCTTCCGCGTGTCGATGCGTTGGACGAGGGGCAGGCGCGCTTTTTCGGCGGCGCGCGCCCTCAAGCTCAGCAACGCGTAACGCCGCGGCGCGGAAGCATCGGTCGCGTTGGCCCAACTCTCCAGCGATGGCGTCGCCGAACCCAAAACGATCGGAATTTTTCGTTCGCTCGCCCTGAAAACCGCGAGGTCGCGCGCCGAATAACGCACGCCATCCTGCTGTTTGAACGAAGCGTCGTGCTCCTCATCAACGACGATCAACCCGAGTTCGGGCAGGGGCGTAAAAACGGCCAGCCGTGTTCCCAGGACGACACGCGCCTGCCCGGACATTGCCGCGCACCAGTTCCGCGCGCGCGCGGCCTCGGAAAGCTCACTGTGGAGACAAGCAAAGCCCACGTCTGGAAAACGCTCCCTTATCCGGCTTTCGAGCTGGGGCGTCAGGTTGATTTCGGGCGTCAGAAGGAGCGTCTGCCTGCCTTCCGACAAAACACGTTCGATGAGTCGTAAATAGATTTCGGTCTTGCCACTCCCGGTCACGCCATGCAAGAGCCACGTTTTGAAACCAGACCCTGCCCCCGTGATTTTTTCCAGGATATCGCGCTGCTCAAGCGTCAATTCCGGCGGCGCCGCGCCAAAAGCGGGCGCTTTGGACGGGATATTCCTTTCCCTCCGCGATTTGGGTGGCGTAGAACGGCGGAGCGCCGCCGGAAGCGTCGAGAGCATCACTTCGCCAAGCGGCGCATGGTAGTAACCCGCACAAAACGCGCAGAGACCGAACCAGTCCGACGGCAAGGATGCAAGGTCACGCAGTACCATATCAATCGGACGAAGCGGATCGCAAAGAGAATCCTCTTTTTCCGATATTCCCGCGATGACGCCTATCCTCATCTTCGTTCCAAACGGAACGCGAGCGCGTCGCCCCAAGTCGTCCTGGGTCAGGATTTCACCGTCTGGAGCGCGATAATCGAAAAAATGGTCAAGCGGGATATCGAGAGCGACTTGAATGATCTGCATGATTTTTGAAGCCGGAAACGCTGGCTACTCCTTTTTTATTCCATTTCCAAACACCCACGACCGACCCTGTTTTTCCGCCCCAAACACACTGCCCGCGGTCCGTTCTTGGCGCCATGAGGGGTTCATCGATGAAATCACGCGTGGAATCAATCCGCTTCGATTTAGCGCGCAAAGTTCATTTCATTTCTTTGAAAAGAAGACTAACTCATTCAAGCATCGAAGAATTTTCCGTTGTTCACATTTTCTGTGGATAACTTTGTGGATTAATCCGGTCAAATCGCCTCAAACGCCCTTCTTTCAAGGCTTTTTTACTTTGCCTCAAAAAAGGCAGAAAATAATAGTGTTATTAATCAATAACTTACTGTAAATGACTGATTGACTAGGATTTTTTTACCCGCTTTTTCCCATAAGCACATTTCTGTGCATAAATCAACTTCGTTCATCTCGTTTTTTTCGTACTTTTTGGCTTCCGAGTGTATCGATGTACCGCCTCGACAAGCGCCGCAACGTGTTCAGGCGGGGTAAATTGCGAAACGCCGTGGCCAAGATTGAAAACGAGCCCGGTCGCATCCGGACCATAGGAGTCGATCACTTTCACAGCCTCGACGGCAACGCGGTCGGGAGCCGCGAAAAGCGCCTGCGGATCCAGGTTGCCTTGCAGCGACACCTTGCCGCCGACGCGGCGACGCGCTTCCCCCAAGTCGGTCATCCAATCCAGGCCCAGCGACGCGCAGCCTGTATCGGCGATCGATTCGAGCCACGCTCCGCCGCCTTTGGTAAAAATGATCGAGGGAATCCGTTCTCCTTCCTTCTCCTTGATCAATCCCGCGACGACGCGTCGCGTATACGGCAGGGAAAATTCCCGGAAAGCCGCCGTCGAAAGAACTCCGCCGCAAGAATCGAAAATCATGGCCACTTGCGCGCCCGATTCGATCTGCGCATTGAGGCAGGAAAGCGCCGCATCGGCGACAACATCGAGAATATGGTGCATCAGGTCGGGACGGTCGTAAATCATCGTTTTGACGAAACGATAATCCTTGCTGATTCCGCCCTCGATCATATAGCAAGCAAGCGTATAAGGGCTGCCCGTAAAGCCGATCAGCGGTACACGGCCCGCCAGAGCGTGACGTGTCGTGGATACGGCGTCGGCGAGGTAACGTAGACGGTCAAAAGGGTCCGGAACGAAAAGTTCGCGTATCGCGCGCTCGTCGCGGAGTGGATACTCGAATTTCGGCCCTTCATTTTCGATGAAAGAGAGGCCCAGGCCCATTGCGTCGGGAATCGTCAGAATGTCCGAAAAAACGATCGCCGCGTCGAGGGGGAAACGCGCGAGCGGAAAAAGCGCGACTTCACAGGAAAGCTCCGGGTCTTTATAGAGACGCGCAAAGCTGCCGACGCGCTCGCGGAGCGCCCGGTATTCCGGCAAATAACGACCCGCCTGCCGCATCAACCAGATCGGCGTATACGCCGTTTCCTCCTTGAACAGAGCGCGCAGAAAAGAATCGTTGGAAAGCCGCGCGGCAGACTTTTCGGAGAATTCGTTCGACGCGAAGCGAAAAATGTCGCCGTCCTTCTTCAATCCACGCCCTCTTCGCTGCGTCTTCCGTAATTCAGGCCCAATTGTTTCAGCTTGCGATACAGGTGTGTCCGTTCAAGGCCGGTCCTTTCGGCGATCCGCGCCATGTTTCCGCCCTCGTTTTTCAAATGGTGCTCGAAGTACAGGCGCTCAAAGGCTTCACGCGCGTCGCGCAAGGGCTGGCGAAGCAGCTTCTCTTCCATTTGACGAGGCTTTGCTTCGCGCCGCAGAACGCACTTGACGTCGTTCGACGAAATCTCGTCTTCCAGGGCGAAAAACGCAAGATCCCTGACCGTAGCGTGCAGTTCCGCCCATTCGCCTTCCCATCGATGCGAACACAGCACGCCGAGCGCGTCTCTCGAAAACCTGCGGACGGGGACCTCGTCGCGTCCAACGAGGTAGGAAAGCAGAAAAACGGCAATCAATGGTATTTCGTCAGCGTATTCCGCAACCGGCGGCAGGCTGATCCCGGCATCGTCCAGTCGGGCGAGCAGCACCGGGTTCCAGTCCGCGCCGCCGAATGACGAAAGGGGGCGCGCGCAGGAGACGATCAGTTTCAGCCTGTATTTTTCCAGGCGATCGAGAACGAAAGCCAGGTTTTTCTGTTGCGATTTTCCAAGCACCGCGAGATCGGGGACAAAAAGGACACCGCCTGCCACATCCTCGAGTGTCGCCTGCGTGAGCGGCGCGCTCGAACTCGAAAGGTCTAGCCAGGGCATCCGCGGATTCTTCAAGGCGCGAGCGCCGATTTCGGCGATTCCTCCCGTAGCGTTCCGGATCAGCAGGATGCGGGTTTTCGCGGCCGCTTGCACAAGGCGCTTCCGAAAATCCCTGAATAGCGCCGAACGCTCGAAATCTTCGAACACCCCCGGCTGTTTTTCCGGCAACAGCTTCTGTTTCAACGCGTCCTTGACCGTTGCCAGGAGCTTTTGCAAGGCAATCGGCTTTTCGAGAAAGTCGACCGCGCCGATGCGCGTGGCTTCGATAGCGGTGTCTATCGTTCCATGTCCCGACATCATGATGACCGGCATCGTCAATAGCCCCGCCGCCGACCATTCCTTGAGCAGGGAAATGCCATCCATCTCGGGCATCCAAATGTCGAGCAGAACGAGGTCAAGCGCTCGCTCGCCGCGTATCCTGCGCGCGACCGCCGCGTTCTCGGCGAGAAGAATGCTATAACCCTCGTCGCTCAATATCTCGGACAACAACTCCCGAATCCCGATTTCGTCGTCGACGACCAGTATTTGCGGCATGGTCAGATCTCCTCAGCCATTTTGCCCGCGGCCTGTTTCGAACGGGTAGACGCCAAAGGAAACCAAATGCGGATCTCGGCGCCTCCAGATTGTCCGCTTTTGATTTTTATCCGTCCTTGATGCTCTTCAACGATTTTTTTGACGATGGATAAACCCAGACCCGTTCCTCCGGGCCTTGTCGTCACGTAGGGTTCGAACACCCTGGGCAAAATTTCCGCCGGGAACCCCGGCCCACTGTCCGCTATCGACAATTCAACCATGCCCCCGGAGGCGCGCGTCGCGATCCGGATATCGTTCGATGCGCTTTCCGCAACCGCGTGTTCCGCGTTCCGAAGCAGATTGTGGATGATCTGGCGAAGCTGCGACGCGTCGCCGCGCACCATCGGCAAACCTTCTTCGAATTCGCAGTGGATCGCCGCTCCCGACGACTCGTAGAGGCCAAGAACTTCGGCAACGAGCGCGTTCAGGTCAATGTCCTGAAGGTCGGGCGACGGCATGCGCGCGTACTCCGAAAATTCGTTGACCATCCGTTTCAATGCCTGTACCTGGTTAATGATGACTTGCGTCGAGCGGTCGAGCATCTCCAACTCGTTTTTTCTGAGTTTACCTTCGAGTTTGACACGCAAGCGCTCGGCGGAAAGCTGGATAGGCGTCAGCGGATTTTTTATTTCGTGGGCGAGACGGCGCGCGACTTCGCCCCACGCCGCGCTCCGCTGAGCTTCGATCAGCCGCGTCACATCGTCGAAAACGACGACGCGGTCGGCTGCTCCGCTCGTTTTTACTTCTTGCAGGGTCGTTCCGTGAAGGAGGAGTATCTGCGGCAGTGCGCCGGGGCGCTCGCGTTCGATCTGCGCCTGCCACTCTGTGTTTCCGTACTTGAAAAAGGCTTTCCGGATTGCGTCGCCCAGAAAGCGCGCGCGCGTCCAGACTTCGACCGACGCTCCCAGCAGGCCGTCGAAATCCTCATCGAGAATCGCTTTCGCGCCCTTGTTTGCAGTGCGCAACAAAAAACCATCATCAAAAACCAGACCCCCCGTCGAGAGGCTGGCCAAGACCGACTCGAGATAAGCATGCGCCGATTCGACCTCGATCCGGTGGCGATCGGCGTCTCGACGCGCTTCATCGAGTTGGCGTGTCATCCGGCTAAAAGATTGTGTCAGCATCCCAAGTTCATCTCGACTGTAAATCGCCTGGCGCGGCGTAAAATCGCCCGAGGCGACGGCTTGCGTTCCCTCGGCAAGAATCGAGAGCGGTTCGGACAATCCGCGCGCGAGAACGAAAGCAACGGCGATCGCCGAAAACAGCGCGAGCAACACCGTCAGTGTCAGCGTCACCGTATATATCTTCGTCAAGCCTTCGCGCCCGAGCGACAGCTCCTGGTATTCTTTATAGACCTCCTGTACCTGTTCGGCATTCGCCGCGAGACTCGCCGGGATCGCCTGCGTCAGTTGCAGAATGCGCGTCTCCTGTCCAATCCCGCCCAGCTGGATCGGAACGAGCACGCGGAGCAGCATTTCCCTGGGCGCGCTTGTCTCGACTTCGCTCAGCATACGTCCGCCGACGCGTACCCGGTTGATCTGCTCGGCCGTCGGCTGCGCCGGACGAAGCACGCTCAAGTCGCCGGCCGCCGCCGCGACCAGTTGGCCGTTGGCGGTGAAGAGACCCACCGATTGCACATTCATCTGCTCTCGCAACCGGACGAGCTCGGCGTTCCACTGGGGATCGGCCTGTTCGTCAAGTTCGAGCGCCATATCGCGCGCCTTCTTGGCGAGGT
>JAIRZC010000013.1 GCA_031267455.1 Accumulibacter sp.
TCTTCCCAAGGCCGCTCCCTTCGACACGATCCTCTTTTCGGCGGCGGCGCGTCGCGTTCCGGATGTCGTCAGGGAACAACTCACGCCGGGCGGAAAGATGCTTCTTCCTTTCGAAAACGAGGACGGTCGCCAGAAGCTCCTCCTGGTCGAGCGGCGCGGCGCGGCGAATTACTTCGAAACCCTGCTGGAAGATGTGCGCTTCGTTCCCCTCGTCGTGGGGCTGGCCTGATGGCGCCGGAGACGCGCGACCGCGAGCGGGCAAGCCCGCATTTCCCGAAAACAGGGGGCAGACGAAGAATTGCCTTCAGATGCCCGACCCGCCTTCTTCGAGCGCGTTGCCGGCCATGTTGAAAATCCTGACCTGTCTCGGCTTGAACCAGACGGTTTGCCCACGATAAAGCGAAAGCGTGTTGGCGCGTTCCCGCGTCAGTTCCGCTTCGATGATCTCGGAATCGCGCGAAAGTTCGACGCGAACGATCGGTCCGATGACGTGAACGTCTTTTACGATGGATTCGAGCGCGTCTTGGGCTACGGACGCTTCGATTTCGATGTCGTGCGGTCGGACAAAGGCGACGGGGCTTGTTTCCGCTTTTTCCATACCGTCTTCCGCTTCGTCGAGGGTCTCGTTGCCGATGTTGGCCCAGTGTCCCTGCACGCGACTTCGGAAAACGTTCACGTTGCCGAGAAACTGGTAAACGAAGGGTGACGCGGGGTTGGAATACACTTCGTCCGGTGTCCCGATCTGCTCGATACGCCCGCGATTCATGACGACGACGCGGTCGGCGACCTCGAGCGCTTCTTCTTGGTCGTGCGTCACGAAAACGCTGGAGATATGGACTTCGTCGTGCAGGCGACGCAGCCAGCGGCGTAATTCCTTGCGCACCTTGGTGTCGAGCGCGCCGAAGGGTTCGTCGAGCAGCAGTACCTGAGGTTCGACGGCGAGCGCGCGAGCCAGCGCGATCCGCTGCCGCTGTCCGCCCGAGAGTTGCGACGGGTAACGATCCGCCAGCCAGTCGAGCTGAACGAGCTTCAAGAGGTCGAAAACACGGCGGCGTATTTCCGCCTCCGCCGGGCGTTCTTTGCGCGGTTTGACGCGCAGACCGAAAGCGACGTTTTCGAAAACCGACATGTGGCGAAAAAGCGCGTAATGCTGGAAGACGAAACCGACCCTGCGCTCGCGGGCGTGCAGGCGAGTCGCGTCCTCGCCCGCAAAACGGATGCTTCCGGTATCGGGCGTTTCCATTCCGGCGACGATGCGCAACAAGGTCGTTTTGCCGCACCCCGAAGGCCCCAGAAGCGCGACGAGTTCGCCGGCTGGTATTTTCAGGCTGATGTCGTCGAGCGCGGCGAAATTTCCAAAGCGTTTTCCCACATTATTGATTTCTATCATGATCGTTTATTCCAAAGTCAAAAAAGAAAACTTCCCCGCGCGCGTAAAAGGCAAAATCGGCGCAGTCAGAGGCGATTCGGAGAGAGGATTTCTCCTTCGGGCGAAAGTTCGGCGCCCAGCATCTCGTTTTCGCGCCGCATTCGCCATTCGACGAACATTTTGGCTGCCAGTGTCGCGAGCGCCAGCAGCGCAAGGATCGATGCCGAAGCGAAAGCGGCGACCGCGTTGTATTCGTTGTACAGTATCTCCACATGGAGCGGCAGTGTGTTGGTCTCGCCCCGGATATGACCCGAGACGACCGATACCGCGCCGAATTCGCCCATCGCGCGCGCGTTGGCGAGAATCACGCCGTAGAGAAGGCCCCAGCGGATGTTCGGAAGCGTTACGCGGAAAAACATTTGGACGCCGGAGGCGCCGAGCGAAATCGCGGCTTCCTCGTCATCGCCGCCCTGCGCTTGCATCAGCGGAATCAATTCGCGCGCGATGAAGGGGAAAGTGATGAACAGCGTCACGAGGATCATCCCAGGCAGCGCGAAGACGATCTTGATCCCGCGTGTGTCGAGCCACGGCCCCAACAGTCCCTGCATGCCGAAGATCAGCAGGAAGACGAGACCGACGACGACGGGCGAAATGGCAAAGGGCAGGTCGATCAACGTGACGAGCAACCCTTTGCCGCGGAACTCGAACTTGGATATTGCCCACGACGCGGCAATGCCAATCGCGATATTGACCGGGAGGACGGCCATCGCGATGACGACGGTCAGCTTGATCGCGTGAAACGCTTCCCTGTCCATCAAGGCGTCGGCGTAGGCCTTCCATCCGCTCCGAAGGGCTTCGGCGAAGACGGCGGCCAGCGGGAGGAACAGGAAGAAAAACAGGAAACCGAGGCCGAGAAAAAGGAGGATCGCGCGTAGCCAGGGCGGCTCGGAGTTCGTTTTCGGGATGCGAACGCTCATGCGGCGGCCTTATCGCTTCCGCCGTGCCGACCGGTCGCCCACCCTTGCAAAGTGTTGACGCAGAGCAGAAGCGCAAACGAGACGATCAGCATGACGAGCGCCAATGCCGTCGCGCCTGGAATATCGTGTTGCTCGAGTTTGGATATGATCAGGAGGGGCGTGATCTCGGAAACCATCGGAAGGTTTCCGGCTATGAAAATGACCGAGCCGTATTCTCCGATCGCGCGCGAGAACGATAGTGTGAATCCGGTCAAAAGCGCCGGAAGAATTCCCGGAAACAACACGCGCGCGAATGTCTGGAAGCGCGACGCGCCCAGAGAGGCCGCCGCTTCTTCGATTTCCGGTTCGATGTCTTCGATGACGGGTTGCAAGGTGCGAACGACGAAGGGCAGGCTGATGAAAGTCAGCGCGACGACGATTCCGACCGGGGTAAACGCCACGCGGATTCCAAACAGATTT
>JAIRZC010000118.1 GCA_031267455.1 Accumulibacter sp.
AGGTACTGGCGAGCGCCTCGACCCTCGAACCGGAGGTTCGCAAGACACTGGCCGGTGGCGCCAACGTCGCCGCGGCCGCGATCGTCGGAAAACTGATCGCCGAGCGTGCCCGGAACGCCGGAATCGAAGAGGTCGCGTTCGACCGCGGCGGCTTTCAATATCACGGACGCGTCAAGGCGTTGGCGGAAGCCGCGCGGGAAGCCGGACTGAAGTTTTGATCGCGCGCGAGAATCGGAGTCAATAATGGCAAAACCGCAGAGTAAAAAGAATCAGCAGACCGACAAGCCCGATGACGGCATGCGCGAGAAGATGATTTCGATCAATCGCGTCACCAAGGTCGTCAAGGGCGGTCGGGTCCTCGGGTTCGCGGCGCTCGCCGTCGTCGGCGACGGCGACGGTCGCGTCGGCATGGGGAAAGGAAAATCGCGCGAAGTTCCGGTCGCGGTGCAAAAGGCGATGGAAGAAGCCCGGCGCAAACTGCTTCGGGTCAACCTCAAAAACGGAACGCTTCACTATACCGTCGTCGGTCGTCACGGCGCATCGTCGGTGATGATGCAGCCTGCGCCCGAAGGGACGGGGATTATCGCCGGCGGCGCGATGCGCGCTGTTTTCGACGTCGCGGGAGTGACCAATGTCGTCGCAAAGGCGTACGGTTCGACAAATCCCTACAACATCGTCCGCGCGACACTCAACGGCCTCATGTCGGTGAATACGCCGGCGGAAATCGCGGCCAAGCGCGGCAAATCGATCGAAGAGATTCTTGGGTAAAGCCATGTCGGACAAAAAAATCAAGCTTACGCTCGTCAAGAGCCTGATCGGGACCAAGCGTCCGCATCGCGCGACGGTTCGGGGACTCGGTTTGCGGCGCATGAACAGTTCTTCCGAATTGGAGGATACGCCGGCCGTCCGCGGGATGATCAACAAGGTTTCCTACCTTTTGAAATGCGAGGAACGATAATGAAGCTCAATACGATTGCCCCCGCCGAAGGCGCGACTCACGCCAAGCGCCGAGTGGGCCGCGGCATCGGTTCGGGCTTGGGCAAGACGGCCGGACGTGGGCACAAGGGGCAGAAATCCCGCGCGGGCGGTTTTCATAAAGTGGGCTTCGAAGGCGGCCAGATGCCTTTGCAGCGTCGTTTGCCGAAACGCGGTTTCGTTTCCCTGACCAGCGCGCGCAAAGTCGAAGTTCGTCTCTCGGCCATCGATGCGCTGCCGATCGATGAAATCGATAAGCTGGCGCTCATCCAGGCCGATCTGATTCCCCGAAACGCCCTGTCGGCCAAGGTCATACTCTCGGGCGCGATTTCGCGCAAGGTCCACCTCAAGGGAATCGGCGCGACGAAAAACGCCCGCGCCGCAATCGAAGCCGCCGGCGGCAGTGTCTCGGAATAAAATCGCGTGGCCAATAATCTGACCCGGATCGGCAAGGAAGGCAAGTACGGCGACTTGAAGCGCCGGCTCTTCTTTTTGCTCGGATCGCTGATCGTCTACCGCCTCGGCGCACACATTCCCGTTCCGGGAATCGACCCGCAGGCGCTTGCCGAAATTTTCAGCCGACAGCAGAGCGGTATCCTGGGCATGTTCAACATGTTCTCGGGCGGCGCGTTGCGGCGCTTCAGCATCTTCGCGCTCGGCATCACTCCGTACATTTCGTCGTCGATCATTTTGCAATTGATGACGTACGCCGTTCCTCAACTCGAGGCCCTGAAAAAAGAGGGTGAGGCGGGGCGCCGGAAGATTACGCAATACACGCGCTACGGCACTGTCGCGCTGGCCCTTTTCCAAGGAACGGGCATTGCCCTTTTGGCCGAATCCCAGCCGAATCTCGTCCCTATTCCCGGGATGGTTTTCAGGCTCGTGACGGTGACGACGCTCGTGACCGGGACGATGTTCCTGATGTGGCTGGGCGAGCAGATCACCGAACGCGGCCTCGGAAACGGCATTTCAATCCTGATCTGCGCTGGGATCGTCGCGGGACTTCCCAATTCGGTCGCGGGCATGCTCGAGCTCGTAAACAAAGGCTCGATGTATCCGCTGACGGCGATTTTCATCACCGCGCTCGTCGGATGCGTCACGGCTTTCGTCGTCTTCGTCGAGCGCGGACAGCGCAAGGTGCTCGTCAACTACGCCAAGCGGCAGATTGGCAACAAGCTCTACGGCGGGCAAAGTTCGCACCTGCCGCTGAAATTGAACATGGCCGGTGTCATTCCGCCGATTTTTGGTTCGTCGATCATCCTGTTTCCCGCGACGATCAGCGAGTGGTTCGGCTCGAACGATTCGATGCGCTGGCTCAAAGACATCGCGAGTGTCCTGTCGCCGGGCCAACCGATCTACGCCATTTTCTACGCGATTGCGATCATTTTTTTCTGCTTCTTCTATACGGCGCTGGTTTTCAACTCGAAGGAAGTGGCGGACAATCTGAAAAAGAGCGGCGCCTTCGTTCCCGGGATACGTCCCGGAGAACAAACCTCGCGCTACCTCGACAAGGTTCTCAAGCGCCTGACGCTCGTAGGTGCGGGCTATATTACCCTCGTTTGTCTTTTGCCCGAGTTCCTGATCATGAAATGGAACGTTCCGTTCAATTTCGGCGGAACGTCCCTGTTGATCATCGCGGTCGTCCCGATGGATTTCATGAGCCAGGTACAGGCCTATATTATGTCGCATCAGTACGAAGGGCTTCTGAAGAAAGCGAACTTCAAAGGTAAAAATGGCGAAGGAAGATTTAATTGAAATGCAGGGGGAGGTCCTCGAGATGCTCCCCAACGCGACTTTCAAGGTAAAGCTCGAGAATGGGCATATTGTTCTCGGGTTTATCTCGGGGAAGATGCGCATGCATTACATACGCATTTTGGAGGGGGATAAGGTGACAGTACAGCTGACGCCTTACGATTTGAGCCGCGCGCGGATCGTTTTTCGCGCCAAGTGAAGGAATTTCCCCATGGATCAGGACGAGGGCGCGTTGCGTCCGAAGCCGCAACGAAGGAGTGAATCATGAAAGTACAGGCATCCGTCAAGCGCGTCTGCCGGAAATGCAAAGTCATCCGGCGGCATGGAATCGTTCGCGTGATCTGCTCGGATCCGCGCCACAAACAGCGCCAGGGCTGACCGGCGCGTGAAAGCGTCGTCCGGTTGGATATCATGAAGAATTACGTATAGTCGGGGTAAATCGATGGCCCGTATCGCAGGGGTAAATATACCCAATCACCAACACGCCGAAATCGCCCTGACGGCGATTTACGGGATCGGTCGCAGTAGCGCGCAAAAAATTTGCGACGCCGTCGGCGTTTCCCGCATGGCGAAGGTCAAGGATTTGACCGAAGCCCAAATGGATCGCCTGCGCGAAGAAATCGGCAAATTCACCGTCGAGGGCGACCTTCGCCGCGAAGTCACCATGAGCATCAAGCGCCTGATGGACCTCGGCTGCTATCGCGGATTGCGCCACCGCAAAGGCTTGCCTTGCCGTGGCCAACGCACGCGCACGAATGCGCGCACGCGCAAGGGGCCGCGCAGGGCCATCGCCGCCAGTAAGAAATAAGAGGATTCGAAAACATGGCAAAGACTGCAACGAAAGTTCGCAAAAAGGTCAAAAAGAATGTCGCCGAAGGGATTGCCCACATCCACGCGTCGTTCAACAATACGATCATCACGATCACCGATCGCCAGGGCAACGCTTTGTCATGGGCGACTTCGGGCGGCGCGGGCTTCAAAGGGTCGCGCAAGAGCACGCCGTTCGCCGCGCAGGTTGCCGCCGAGACCGCGGGGAGAGCTGCGGTCGATTGCGGTGTGAAGAACCTCGAAGTGCGCATCAAAGGACCGGGTCCCGGCCGTGAATCCTCCGTGCGCGCGCTGAACGCGCTCGGACTGAAAATTACCGCGATTACCGATGTGACGCCGATCCCGCACAACGGTTGCCGCCCGCCAAAGAAACGCCGGATTTAAGGAAGGTATACATGGCTCGCAATCTTGATCCAAAATGCCGTCAATGCCGCAGGGAAGGCGAGAAACTCTTCCTGAAGGGCGAAAAATGCTTTACCGACAAATGTGCCATCGAACGGCGCTCATATGCGCCGGGGCAGCACGGACAGCGGTCCGGGCAGCGCCTCTCCGACTACGGAGTTCACCTGCGTGAAAAGCAGAAGATCCGCCGCATTTACGGGGTGCTCGAAAACCAGTTTCGCCGGCTCTACAAAGAAGCGGACCGCCGCAAGGGTGTGACGGGCGAAATCCTCCTGCAGCTCTTGGAATCGAGGCTCGACACCGTCGTCTATCGCATGGGGTTTGCGGCCTCGCGTTCCGAGGCGCGCCAGGTCGTTCGACATAACGCCGTGTGCGTCAACGGTCGCCGCGTAAACATTCCCTCGTTCCAGGTTCGTCCCGGCGACGTCGTCGAAGTCGCCGAAAAGGCCAAGGGCCAGCTGCGGATCAAATCGGCGCTGGCGGAGGCCGAATCCCGCGGTTTTCCGCAATGGGTCGAAGTAGACATCAAGGAAGCGCGCGGAACGTACAAGGCGCGCCCTGAGCGCGGCGAACTGCCGCCGACGATCAACGAGGGCCTCGTGATCGAGCTCTATTCCAAGTGATTTTTCTCGCCCTCGCTGGAATACCGATCGAAGGGTGAAGGACGAAGACCTATGTATAACAATGAACTTTTGAAACCACGAATCATCGATGTGCAGAGCGTGTCGCCCGTGCACGCGAGAGTCGTCATGGAGCCGTTCGAGCGCGGCTACGGGCATACGCTCGGTAACGCGTTGCGCCGCATCCTCCTTTCCTCGATGCCGGGTTTCGCGGCGACCGAAGTGGTGATCGACGGCGTTCTCCACGAGTATTCGACGATCGACGGCGTGCAGGAAGATGTCGTCGATATCCTCCTGAATCTCAAGGGCGTCGTTTTCAAACTGCACAGCCGCGACGAAGCGACCCTACGCCTCAGCAAGGCGGGCGAAAGCGTCGTTCGTGCCGGAGACATCGAACTGACGCACGACGTCGAAGTCATCAATCCCGACCATGTGATCGCGCATCTCTCGTCGGGCGGAAGGCTCTCGATGGAACTGAAGGTCGAAAAGAGGCGCGGCTACGTTCCTGGAAACCTCCACAATCTCGTCGGCGGCAGCCAGAATATTGGAAAACTCGTTCTCGACGCCTCATTCAGCCCGGTTCGCCACGTAAGCTATTCGGTCGAAAGCGCACGTGTCGAGCAAAGGACCGACCTCGACAAACTGATCATGGAGATCGAGACCAATGGCGTGATCGAGCCTGAAGCGGCGATTCGAATGGCGGCGCGCATACTGATGGAGCAGCTTTCCGTTTTTGCCGACCTCGAAGGAACCGCGCTTCCCATCGAGTCCAGAAAATCGATCCAGGTCGACCCGCTTCTCCTGCGCCTTGTCGACGATCTGGAACTGACGGTGCGCTCGGCCAACTGCCTGAAGGCTGAGAATATCTACTACATTGGAGATTTGATCCAACGCACCGAAAACGAGTTGCTCAAAACGCCCAATCTCGGAAGAAAATCGCTCAACGAGATCAAGGAAGTGCTCGCGGCGCGTGGGCTGACCCTTGGAATGAAACTCGAAAGCTGGCCGCCCGCCGGGCTTGAAAGGTGATTCCGTTCATGAATCGCCGGCAACGAAAATGCGCACCGTTCTTTTCGCCGGTTTCGGCGAAAAGAACCGGTAAAAACATCGGCCACCCGACGGTGAGTCAGCCCGGCAAGAAACACAAAGGAATATAGTTATGCGTCATCGCAATGGATTACGAAAACTCAACCGAACCAGCGAACACCGCTTGGCCATGTTGCGCAACATGGCGGTGTCCCTGCTGAAACACGAAACGATCCGGACGACCCTGCCCAAGGCCAAGGAGTTGCGGCGCGTC
>JAIRZC010000021.1 GCA_031267455.1 Accumulibacter sp.
GCGCTGGTTTCGGTGGGTTTTCAATTCAAAAGATTTCTTTGAATTTTTCCCACCATGTTATATCAAGCTGCGGCCTGAACGAACGGAAGGACTTGGGCAAAAATGTCTCTTCAAGGCTACGCTGCGTAAACAAGAAGCGTCCGTCACAGACAAAGCCGAGATCGTACCAATCGACACTATTGAGCGCGTCGGCCAGTGCGCGAACATCGACATCCGGATCGTGTGGGAAGAGAGCGAGTACCGAGCTGTCGTAATTTGGGCATTCATGCACAAAAAAAGGCTTTTCGCGGCGCGTTTTGCAATTGACGTAGATGCGTGGCTGTTCCGAATGAAAACAGGTGCGCCCCCAGTACCACCAGTTGGATTCGTCGAAACGCCGTACCCGGCGCGCGATCAAGCGTTCTTTGTGCGGGATCAGGATTTCGGGCGGAGGCTTTCCGGCCTCGCACCAGATCATCCGCCGCGTTTTACCCGTCGTGGCCGTCGATGAACAGACGAAATCGCAGTTGCCGGCATCCTCGTTCGCGTACAGGTCGTCCGCGCCCGAGACGGCGCCGACTTTCACGAAAGCGATATCGGAAAACTGGAGCGTGTATTCATTCCGAAGAAAAAGAAGCTGACCGTTTTTCTCGGAAAAACGGCGGAATGTCCAGTGCGGATTTTCGATCCCGGCGATACCGTCGGAGTAACCAAGCTTCGCGTAGCAGGTGCGGCGTGAAAAGTCACCGTAGGCGAAACGCCAGATCGTACAATTGGGTGTCACTTCGCTGAAAAAATTCAGGTCGCCCAGATCGATGAAGTCGGTAATTGTCCCGGACGCGAAGAGGGCGCGATTCAGCGGGATTGCGGAGGTGGCTTTCAGAAGGTCGCGCGGCGTGATGAAGATCATCTCGCCGCCGGGCCATAGATGGCGCAGACATTTTTCGATGAAAAACAAATAGAGGTTGGCGCGCTTGTCGAGGATGCTTCCCCCTGCGAGACGGCGCGTGCCTGGCGAAATATCCTGATAGCGCACATAGGGCGGGTTTCCGATGATCGTGTCGAAAAGCTCGTCACGGGACAACTCGAAAAAATTCATGACTTCCGCTTCCGGCGGCGCGCAACGCGGATCGATTTCGATACCGACCGCGCCGGGGAAGTGTTTGAGAAAAACCCCGTTTCCACAGGCGGGCTCAAGAACACGTCCGGTGTTGCGCACGAGCTTTAGCATGCAATCGACGATGGGTTGAGGCGTGAAAATCTGCCCGAAACGTATTGGGTCGCGGTCCGACATCGAGTGAGCAGAAGGCATCGGGGTCTTTTTTTGGCCGGAAATCAAGGTAGCTCAAAGTATATCTCCATCCGGCGAAGGGATGAGGCCGACGCGCCTTTGGCATGTGAGGATTTTTCACGCGTTCGCCAGTCATGACCGCAATCGGTATACTTATGAAATTGTCCACACAAGCCCAAATCACGTGAATATCCCGAACATGAAACCGACTCGCATTCTCGGTGTCGATCCCGGTTTGCGTTCGACAGGCTTCGGGCTCGTCGAGAAATCGGGGAAGAAACTCGGTTACCTCGCGAGCGGGTGCATCACAACCGATCCGAAAGCGCCTCTTCCCTTGCGTCTCGGGATGCTGCATTCGGGCCTGCGCGAGTTGATCGCGCAGTATCGTCCCGATCAGGCCGTCGTCGAAATCGTTTTCGTCAATGTAAACCCCCAATCGACCCTCCTGCTCGGACAGGCACGCGGCGCGGCCATTTCAGCCTTGGTTTCCGAGGGAATCGAGGTCTCGGAATACACAGCCCTTCAGATCAAACAAGCCGTCGTTGGAAACGGACACGCCGACAAGGCCCAAGTACAGCATATGATCCGCCGTCTGCTTTCCCTTTCCGATGCGCCAGGCGCCGATGCCGCGGACGCGCTCGCGTGCGCGATCACCCACGCGCACGGCGGACAAGGACTGGGTGCCGGATTCGGCGCGCTCGCGACGAAGGGCTTTCGAATGCGGAATGGTCGTTTGATTCAAGAAGGAGCGAAATCGCGATGATCGGATGTCTGTCGGGAATTCTTCTGGAAAAAAATCCTCCACAGGTACTCATCGACGTCCACGGCATCGGCTACGAAGTTGATGTACCGATGAGCACTTTTTACAACCTGCCCGCGAACGGCGAGAAAGTCACGCTCCTTACGCATTTTGCCGTGCGTGAGGATGGGCATTTCCTCTATGGCTTTTGCACTTCGCAGGAAAGGGAGACTTTCAAGCGGCTTCTCAAGGTTTCGGGAATCGGCGCGCGCATGGCGCTGGCGGTACTTTCTGGAATGTCGGTCAAGGACCTGGCGCAGACCGTCGTGCGTCAGGACATTGGGCCGCTCGTCAAAATACCCGGGATCGGGAAAAAAACCGCAGAGCGGCTACTCCTCGAACTCAAGGACAGACTCGGCGGCGCGGAGACGATTTTTCCTGCCGGGGAGGGTAGTCGCTCCGATGTTCTGAACGCTCTGCTTGCGCTGGGGTACAATGAAAGAGAAGCGCGGGCCGCGATGAAACCAATCCCCGCGTCTCTTACGACAGCGGAAGGAATCCGGCAGGCGCTGAAACTACTTTCCAAAGCATGAAATGACCATGTATTCCATGCAGAAAAACATCATTCAGACCGTCATTGTCTCCTTTTTGCTGGTCGGATGCTTTGCTGTTTTAACGCCTTTCATCGGGACACTGCTTTTGGCAATCGCCCTTTCGGTCGCGACGGCTCCTTTGCGCGATCGTCTGCTGAAACTTTGCGGCGGTCGCCGAAGCCTCACGGCGATGATCCTCTGTATCGTGCTGGTCTTTGTCCTGATCCTGCCGATGGCCCTCTTGTCGACCTCGCTCGCCGATGCCGTCGAGACACTCCTCGATTATCTCCGGCCTTTCTTTGAGTCAGGCCTTCCAGCTCAGCCACCAGACTGGATTTCGGGCATCCCACTGATCGGCGCTTATGTCGGCGAATATTGGCGCAGTCTGGCTGGCGGTTACGAAGAGACGAACGAATTGCTGCGTCAATTCATGGCGCCGACCCGGCGTGTGGCGCTTTCGGCGATCTCACTGTTCGGCCAGGGCCTGATGCAGCTGGGAATGGTCGTCTTCTTCGCCTTCTTCATCTACCGCGACGCGGACAGCTATGCCAAAGCGCTACATACCGCGAGTACCCGGCTCGCCGGCGACCTCGGGGAACGCATGTTCAGGCTGGCGGATGGAACGATCACTGGCGTCATGATCGGCATTTTAGGGACGGCGGCCGCGCAAGCAATTGTCGCGATGATCGGTTTTCTTATCGCTGGGATTCCGGGCGTCATCATGTTGAGCGTCGCGACATTTTTCTTTTCGATGGTACCTGTCGTTGGCGCCACCTTGATCTGGGGTGGCGCGGCGATCTGGCTTTATGGAAATGAGCGAATGGGCTGGGCGATTTTCATGATTCTATGGGGCATGTTCTGTATCAGTGGCGTCGATAATTTCATCAAGCCCATCCTGATTTCCCGCACTTCGAGTCTGCCACTCTTGCTGATCGTCGTTGGTGTTCTCGGTGGCGTCCTGGCCTTCGGCTTCATCGGCCTTTTCCTTGGACCCACCCTGCTGGCGCTTGCCCAGACCCTGATCAACGAGTGGCTGGATCGTTCCGAGTACGAAGAGTTGATCAATCGTGATTGAAAAGGACACTATCGCTGGAGTGCCTCTGCAAGAGAGTCCCGGCGAACGCCTGATTTCGGCTGAACCGGAATCCTCGCAAGAGGAAGCCATTGAGCGCGCTCTACGCCCGAAGCGCTTTTCCGACTACATCGGGCAATCCCGCATCCGGGAGCAACTGTCGATCTTTATCGAAGCCGCGAGACGGCGCGGCGATATGCTCGACCACGTTCTTCTTTTCGGCCCTCCCGGTCTTGGAAAGACGACGCTGGCGCATATCATTGCCGCGGAGCTTGGCGTCAACCTCCGGCAGACTTCGGGACCTGTCTTGGAGCGCGCGGGCGATCTTGCGGCGATCCTGAGCAATCTCGAACCGAACGATGTGCTGTTCATCGACGAAATTCATCGCTTGAGTCCAGTCGTCGAAGAGATTCTCTATCCCGCGCTCGAGGATTTTCAGATCGACATCATGATCGGCGAAGGCCCGGCGGCGCGTTCGATCAAACTCGATTTGCCGCCGTTTACCTTGGTCGGCGCGACGACGCGCGCTGGCATGCTGACCAACCCATTGCGCGACCGTTTCGGGATCGTCGCGCGACTGGAGTTCTATACGCCGGAAGAATTGACGCATATCGTCGACAGGTCTGCGCGTCTGCTCAAGGTGCAAATCGATCGTGCGGGTGCGCTCGAGATCGCCCGCCGCTCGCGCGGGACGCCGCGCATCGCGAACCGGCTGCTGCGCCGCGTGCGGGACTTCGCGGAAGTCAAAGCGGAAGGGCACATTACGCAAAAGATCGCCGATCTTGCGCTCGTTATGCTCGATGTCGACGGCGCGGGTCTCGACGTCATGGACCGCAAGCTTTTGTCGGCCGTGGTTGATAAATTCAACGGCGGTCCGGTTGGGGTCGACAACCTTTCGGCCGCGATCGGCGAGGCGCGAGACACGATCGAGGATGTTCTCGAACCCTATCTCATTCAGCAGGGCTTCCTTCAGCGAACGCCACGCGGCCGCGTAGCGACGCCCGCAGTCTACCGACACCTCGGTTTCGAATCGCCTCTGCCTCCGGTGCAAAAAGATTTGTGGCAAGGACAGCAGTGATCCGGAAAGCGTCGATCGTGTCACTGCCCTTTACAATCGCGCGGATTCCATTATCCTTCGCCCATGGGTAAGAACGCTTTTTCGATCCTTGTCCGGATATATTATGAAGATACCGATGCCGGCGGCGTGGTGTATTACGCGAATTATCTGAAATTCCTGGAACGCTGCCGAACAGAGTGGCTTCGCGCGATCGGCGCCGATCAGGCCGACCTTTTGCGTGATCTTCGAATCGCATTCGTCGTTCGCAGTGTCAGCTTGGAATATTTGAAGCCCGCGCGGCTCGATGACCTGATTCGTATCGACCTCAATGTCGAGAAAATTTCGCGTACGCAGGTTTTTTTCGCTCAACACATTTGGCGCGAACATCCTGAAATGTGCCGCGAGGCGCTTATCGACGCTAAAATACGGGTCGTTTGTGTTGATGCTTTGCGAATGAAAGTCGTTGCATTCCCGCCGTCATTGCGCGGCGTATTCCCGGAAATCCAATGAACGTTTCCCAAGATCTCTCAATTCTTCATTTGATTCTCGACGCCAGCGCCGTCGTTCAGGTCATCATGGCGCTCTTGGTCGGAGTCTCGTTCATGTCGTGGTATTACATTTTCCGCAAATGGTTCACCGTCAGGAAAGCGCGCGGCCAGACCGAAGAGTTCGAGCGCGACTTCTGGAGCGGAGGCGACCTCGAAGTGCTTTTTGAAGAGGCGACGGGCTTGCGCCGAGAGAGCGGAAACATGGAACGCATTTTTGAATCCGGTTTCCGGGAATTCAAGAAATTGCGCCGACAGACAAACCTTGAACCCAAAGACGTCATCGACGGCGCGCGCCGGGCAATGCGCGCGACTTACCAGCGCGAAATCGACGGACTCGATTCGCACCTCGCCTTTCTCGCTTCGGCCGGTTCTGTCAGCCCTTATGTTGGGCTGTTCGGAACGGTCTGGGGAATCATGCATGCTTTCCGTGGCCTTTCCAATGTTGGACAGGCGACGCTTTCCACCGTTGCGCCGGGGATTGCAGAAGCCTTGGTCGCGACGGCGATTGGCCTTTTCGCGGCAATTCCGGCGGTCGTTGCCTACAACCGTTTTTCGCACGAGATCGACCGCCTCTCGTCGCGATTCGAATCCTTCATGGAAGAGTTTTCCAACATCCTGCAGCGGCAGATGCGTTAAAAGGATCGGGCATGCAGAACCGACGCCTGAAAAACGAGATCAATGTCGTTCCCTATATCGACGTCATGCTGGTGCTGCTCGTCATTTTCATGGTCACCGCGCCGATGATGACAACATCGAGCATTGACGTTCCGTCGGTTGGCAAATCGTCTCAGGCGCCCGCAGAAGCTCTTCGCGTCAACATTCACGCGGACGAATCGCTCTCGTTGAGTCTCCCGGGGCAATCCAAGCCGCGCGGATTGACACGTGAAGAACTGACGCAGGTACTCATCGACGCGCAGCGGAAAAATCCCAAGCAGCCTGTGCTGATCGTCGGCGACAGAAAGGTCAAATACGAAGCAGTGCTCCAGGTAATGGACGAATTGCAACGCCGGCAGATCAGTCGCGTCGCTCTGCTTGTCCAGCCCTTCGACGCGAAAATCCCCAAGAAGTAATCCGTCGGACCCGTGGCCAGTCCTGTGGATGCTTATTATCCCCATATCCCCGAAGAGAAAAACAGCGTCGCATCGCTGATTTTATCCGCGCTCGTTCATCTGTTTTTCATCGGCGCCCTGTTTCTTGGAATACAGTGGAAGCGCCAGACTGGGGATACTGTCGCGGTAGCACTCTGGGGGTCCGGTTTTCCGGGAGGCGGTGGTGGAGATGGTGTTCCAGAGATTCCATCCGAGAACGTGGACACTGGGGCCGATGAGCCGCTTACAATGAGCGCGCCTCCTGAATTCGATCGCGTGGAGAATAAGACGCCTGTCGTACCGGACATCACGTACCAAGAGAGCGACAAGGACAAGAAGAATGAAAAGCAGCCAGCACCGGAGCGCGATACACCCATGGTTGCGCCAAGACGGAATTTTTCTCGAGAACTCAACCGCGAGCTTCGCGAACAGCGGCGTGCGGCGCAGGAAAAAGAGCTTCGTTCGATCCTCGCAAACGCCAATCCAAGCCAAGAAAGTGGTCGTGGGATCGGGAGTGGGAGCGGGTCGGGGGGCGGATCGGGTAGCGGTACCGGCGGCGGCATCGGGTCGGGAGTAGGTCCCGGTTCGGGCGGGGGCGGCGCGGGCGTTGCGGGTTACCAAGAAAAAATACGCATGAAAATCCGTGGAAATATTCTTCTCCCTGCGGGAATCCCCGGAAACCCGGAAGCGGTTTTTCGCGTCACGCAGATACCCTCGGGCGAAATCATGAAGGTCGTATTGGTAAAATCCAGTGCCTACGCGCCGCTTGACGAAGCTGTCGAACGCGCTATCCTCAAATCGTCTCCCCTGCCCAAACCGGATAATCCCGCCCACTTTGAGCGTGACCTGAGAATTCCCTACCGCCCCTATCCCTGATTCCACTTCTGAATTTTGCCCGCGGAGACGAAACGCCAGAGGCGTTAGCGATTTCAAAACGGAATCGCGCTTCTTTGCACCGCGAATCGCTATAATGAAGCCTTGTTAACTCTCGTTTTTTTCATGCAGGGGATTTTTTCTGAACCGATTCCACAAACTTGGGCTGCTTGCGTGTTGCCTTGGCTTTTTCGCTTTTCCGGCGCAGGCCGAACTCGTCATCGATATCACGGGCGCGGGCGCGAGCCGACTTCCGATCGCGGTCGCCGATTTCGCCGGCGAGGCGCAGACCGCGCACTTGATCGCGTCGGTCGTCCGCGGAGACCTCGAACGCACGGGGATGTTCAATCTGGTCGATACCGGCCCCGCCGTGATGGACGAATCCTCGACACCCAGCTACGCTGACTGGAAGTACCGTGGCGTGGACATGCTCGTTGCCGGCAGCGTCGCGTCAAGCGG
>JAIRZC010000197.1 GCA_031267455.1 Accumulibacter sp.
TTTTCGACCTCCCGGCCATCCTTGACGTAAATCGCGCGGACGACGGCCGTCTCCATCGGCTGGACGACTTTCGAGCCTTCGCTGGGAACGGTCTTTCCGCGCGCGCTCGCCACGACGTCGATATGGCCGAAGACCGACCAGAAGACGGCGATGGCGGCAAAAGCGATGAGCAGCCACATCGCTACGCGCGGCGCCGGGGAAACCGGCGTTTCCTGAAGTTCCAGCGCCGCCGGAAGAAATTCGGCCTCGTGCCGCAGTCGGGGCAGTGTGTCGAACGTATGCCGCTCCGCCCACGCGATGCGGAAGATTTCGCGGTAGCGCCGACAAAAATCCTTCAAGGCATCGAGATAAAGCTTGAAACCATACGATCCGCTCATTCGCCGCCCCTTTGCTGCAACCGGTACAAATGGGCGTAATGGCCGGATTCGCGTCGTATCAATTCGTCGTGCGAACCTTCTTCGACGATCTGACCGCGGTCGATGACGATGATCCGGTCGGCGTTGCGCACGGCGCTCAGGCGGTGCGCGATGACGAGCACCGTCCGGCCCCGGCAGATTGATTTCATATTGCGCTGTATGACGTGTTCGGACTCGTAGTCCAGGGCGCTGGTCGCTTCGTCGAAAATGAGAATGCGCGGGTTGGTAATCAAGGCGCGGGCAATGGCGATACGCTGGCGCTGACCGCCCGAGAGCGTGGAACCGTGCTCGCCGACGATAGTATCGTAAGCTTCCGGCAATTCCAGGATGAATTCGTGCGCTCCGGCGAGTTGCGCGGCGTCGATGACGGCCTCGATTGGCAAGCCTGGATCGGCCAGCGCGATGTTCTCGCGGATGCTGCGGTTGAACAGCATGTTTTCTTGCAGAACGATGCCCATCTGGCGGCGAAGCGACGTCGTGTCGGCGACCGCCAGGTCCATTCCATCGACGAGGACACGACCGCGTTCCGGAAGGTAAAGGCGCTGGATCAGCTTCGTCAGAGTGCTTTTTCCCGAGCCTGAGCGACCGACGAGACCGATGACCTCGCCGGGGCGGATGCTAAGATCGATTCCACGCAGGACTTCCTGACCGTCCGGGCGGTAACGGAAGCTGACTTTATCGAATTCGATCCGCCCGGCGATTTTCGGCAGGACGCTGCGATTGCCGTTGGCGTGCGCGAGTTCCGAGCGCGCATTCAGTATGTCGCCCAGGCGTTGAATCGAAATTCCTGTCTGTTGAAAATCCGTCCACAACTGCGCGAGGCGCATCACGGGCAGCGCGACGCGGCCGGCGAGCATATTGAAGGCGATCAGTTGACCGACCGAGAGATCGCCGCCGATGACGAGGCGAGCGCCGACCCACATCGTCAGGACGGTGACGAGTTTTCCGATGAAATTGACGCCTTCATGCGCGATCGTCCCCAGCGTCGCCGTTCGGAAACTCGCGGAAATATAGCCCGCGAGCTGCTTGTCCCAGCGCCGGGTCGACTGCGGCTCGACCGCCATTGCCTTCAAGGTATCGATCCCGTTGATCGCCTCGACGAGGAACGCCTGGTTTTCCGCGCCGCGGTTGAATTTTTCGTGCAGACGCGCGCGCAGAATTGGCGTGACGAAAAACGAGAGCGCCGCGTAGCACGGCAGCGAGAGAACGACGATCAGCGTCAGCCAGCCGCTGTACAAGAGCATGACGCCGATGAAGACGACCGAAAAGAAAAGGTCGAGGACGAGCGTGATGGCGTTTCCGGTGAGAAACTGCCGGATATTCTCCAGTTCCCGCACGCGGGCGACGGTGTCGCCGACGCGCCTTGCCTGGAAGTAGGCGATGGGGAGGTTCAAAAGATGCCTGAAAAGCCGCGCGCCGAGTTCAACGTCGATCCGGCTCGTCGTATGCGCGAAAACATAGCTGCGCAGTCCGGAAAGGACGACCTCGAAGAGAGAAACCACAAAGAGACCGACGGCGATGACGTCCAGCGTCGTCAAAGCATGGTGGACCAGCACTTTATCCATGACCACCTGAAAAAAAAGCGGGGTGGCCAGCGCAAAGAGTTGGAGGACGAAGGAAACCGCGAAGACTTCGAGCAGGAGTTTCCGGTACTTGACGAGCGCCGGAATGAACCAGGTGAAATCGAATTTGGCCAATTCGCCGGCCAGGGAAGCGCGCGAGGTGAAGAGGATCAGATCGCCGCTCCAGCGGGAGGCGAATTCGGAAAGCGGCAAAACTTGCGGGCGCTGAACACGCGGGTCCTGGATCAGTACCTGGTTTTTCTCGGTCGTATTATCGAATCGGGCGAGGATGAAAAAGTTTCCAGAGAGATCGGTCGCCAGCGCGGGCAAAGGCGTGCGATCGAGGCGGGAGGCTTCGGTATGCACTTGTCGCGCCTTGAGTCCGAGGCGCCTGGCGGCAAGCAGTATTTGCGGAACGCCGAAAGGTTTTCCGGATTCGCCGTATTCGTGCGCCAACTGCTCCGGTTCGGCCGCGACGCCGTGAAACCGCGCCAGCATCACGAGTCCGATCAGCCCCGTATCCGGCGGAGGCGGCGAAAAATCCTTCCGCGAATCCCCGTTCGCGCTCTCCGGAGAATCGCCGTTCTCTTCAGTCATGAAACGCTCTCAGGCACGCGACAACCTCATCCAGTGAATGATGGAGAAACCGTAAAAACCTGTCATGACATGGCCTCGATACCAGAAGTCGGTGATCAACCGCGGTTTCAGGAGTATCTATCGGACGCCGCCGTTCCCATCGGGCTCTTGTTTTTTTATGATGGATGCGCGGTGGCGCGCGAACCCTTCGATTCGCTTTAGCGCGGAATTATAACGCAAAAAATTGCTTTGTATTTTATCCGGAAATCAGCGTTCTTTCCTCCGGCCTGATGCCCCCGGAGGGCCGGCTGCGCAAAGCCGACCCGTTGCGCGGGCGCGAAGCATGCTTCACGAATTCCCCGCTCCACCGCCCTTTTAGGGGAGAAGCGACGGCAGTGGCTTTTGGTTACCTCCGCGTTTGCAGTCTGTATCTTTCGCGCGAGGCAAAGCAACTCGTCATTCCCGCGAAGGCTTAGAATCCAGAAACGTATTCTTCGGCGCGAAACGCCGCATTCCTTGATTTCACCGCCCTTCGGGCGGAGAGTACGCTACTGGATGCCCGCCTTCGCGGGCATGACGAAACG
>JAIRZC010000007.1 GCA_031267455.1 Accumulibacter sp.
TTGCGCAAAATACCTTCCGGAACCATTTCCCGGGCAGCTTCGACTGGTATCCCCTCCTGGCAATTCCTATGGCATTTTTCGCTTCTGCGCTGATGGGAATCCTCCTGGAGCGCCTCGTGATCCGGCATCTGTATGGTCGTCCTCTGGAAACGCTCCTGGCGACCTGGGGAGTCAGCCTCATCCTGATCCAGGCGGTACGATCGGTTTTTGGAGCGCAGAACGTTACCGTGGAAAACCCCGCCTGGCTCTCCGGCGGAGTCGAGGTCTATTCGAATCTGGTACTGCCGTATAACCGGCTGGCGATTCTCGCTTTCGCGGCAATGATACTGATCGCGGTCGCGGCGCTCCTTGGCAGGACACGCATGGGGCTTTACGTGCGCGCCGTCATGCAAAACCGTCCGATGGCGCGTTGCCTCGGCGTGCCGACCTCGCGTGTCGATGCGCTCAGCTTCGGCCTTGGCGCGGGGCTTGCGGGCTTCTCCGGCTGCGTGCTCTCGCAGGTCGGCAATGTGGGACCCGAACTCGGGCAAGCGTATATCGTCGATTCCTTCATGGTCGTCGTCCTGGGCGGTGTCGGCCAGATCGCCGGAACGGTCTGCGCAGCGCTTGGGTTGGGCATGCTCTCCAAATTCATTGAAGGCTTTTCCGGCGCGGTTCTTGCGAAGATCGCGATCCTTCTCATGATCAGCCTCTTCATTCAAAAACGACCGCAGGGGATTTTTGCCCTGAAGGGGCGCCTGGCGGACACATGAAAACGAGCGCCCTGAATACTGGCTCGCGAAAGCCATCTTTGGCGCGTCGTTTGTTCGGTCGCCAGGGCGGATGGGCCATACTGTCCTTTGCGGCATTCACGCTCGTCGTCATTCCGGCGCTCAATCTTTTGGTTCCAGCAGAAAGCGCGTTCCATCTCCAGATTCATTGGGTCAGCCTGTCGGGAAAAATCATGTGCTACGCCATCGCGGCGCTCGCGCTGGACCTCGTATGGGGATATACCGGTATCCTGAGCCTGGGGCACGGCTTCTTTTTCGCGCTTGGCGGATACGCTATTGGGATGTACCTGATGCGCGTCATCGATCCGGCGGGATTGCCGCCCTTCATGGTTTTCCTGGATTGGAAGGATGTACCGTGGTTCTGGCGGGGTACTGGAAACTTCCTTTATGTGTTTTTACTCGTCCCGCTCGTCTCCGGTTTTTTGGCTTTCGCATTCGGTTTTTTTGCTTTCCGATCGCGAATCAAGGGCGTTTATTTCTCGATCATCACCCAGGCCATGACTTTAGCATCCATGCTGCTTTTTTTCCGGAATGAGACCGGCTTTGGCGGCAACAATGGCTTTACCGGCTTCACCCGTATCCTGGGCCGCGACATTACGGCGCCTGGAACTCGCGTTTCCCTTTTCATGCTCACCGCGCTGACGCTGATCGCCGCGTTCTGCGTTTCGCGCTACATCGTGACGTCCAAGCTGGGGCGCGTTCTGACGGCGATTCGCGACGCCGAGTCACGCGTTATGTTCTCCGGCTACGATCCTTTGCCCTACAAGCTTTTCATCTGGACTTTTTCGGCAATCCTGAGCGCGGTCGCCGGAGCCCTTTTCGTTCCGCAAGTCGGCATCATCAACCCGAGCGAGATGTCGCCCGCCCACTCGGTCGAAATCGCGATCTGGGTGGCGGTCGGTGGGCGCGGAACACTCGTCGGTCCGATCGTCGGCGCGGGGCTCGTAAACGGCGTCAAAAGCTGGTTTACCGTCAGTTTCCCCGAAGTTTGGCTTTATGCGCTGGGCGGTATTTTTGTCTTGGTCACGCTTTTCCTGCCACGGGGGATTCTCGGGCTTTTCGACGGCGTCGAGAAAACGTGAAACGCGAAGAATGGGATGTCTCCGGCGACACGACCGGAATCAGCCACATCGCGACGCCGGGCGCGCTCGATCTCTCGCACGGACCCATCCTGTATCTCGAAAGCATACAGGTCGACTTCGACGGCTTCAAGGCGCTCAACGACCTGACGCTGACCGTCGACGCGGGTGAACTGCACTGCATCATTGGTCCCAACGGGGCAGGGAAAACGACGATGATGGACGTCATTACCGGAAAGACGCGTCCCGACTCCGGAACTGCCTTTTTTGGGCAGACGATAGACTTGACCGTCCTGACCGAAGCGCAGATTGCCGCAGCCGGGATCGGACGCAAATTCCAGAAGCCAACGGTCTTCGAGGCATTGACCGTCCATGAGAACCTGGCGCTCGCCATGAAAACCGACAAAAGCGTCTGGGCCAGCCTCGTTTCCAGGCTTTCCAGCGAGCAGGAAGACAAAATCGACGAGACCCTCCGCCTGATCCGGCTGACAGAATTCGCTTCTCGACCGGCCGGGTCGCTTTCGCACGGACAGAAACAGTGGCTGGAAATCGGCATGCTGCTGATGCAGGAACCGAAGCTCCTGCTGCTTGACGAGCCCGCTGCCGGTATGACCGACGAGGAAACGGAGCGCAGCGGCGAACTCTTTCTTTCGCTCGCCGGCGATTACTCGCTGATCGTCGTCGAGCACGACATGGCCTTCATTCGCCAGATATCCAGGAAAGTGACGGTTTTGCACGAAGGCCGCGTACTTGCCGAAGGTACGCTCGACAAGGTGCAAGCCGACGAACGGGTCATCGAAGTGTATTTGGGGCGTTGACGCCCCGATTTCATTTGATCAACAGGAGAGAAATCATGCATCTTACCCCCAGGGAAATCGAAAAACTGATGTTGCACAACGCGGGGGAATTGGCCAAGTCTCGGAAAAACCGGGGCTTGAAGCTGAATTATGTCGAATCGATCGCGTTTATTTCGTCGGAACTGATGGAACTCGCCCGTGACGGAAAGAGCGTGCGCGAACTCCAGGCGCTCGGCGCTACGATGCTCGCGCGCGGCGACGTGATGGAAGGCGTCGCCGAAATGATTCCCACCGTGCAGATCGAGGCCACATTCGACGATGGCACCAAGCTCGTCACCGTCCACCAGCCGATTCGCTGAAATTCGAGGAGCCGCCATGATTCCCGGAGAAATTCTCGTCAAGAGCGCGCACATTACCCTGAATGCGGGGCTGGCGCAAAAAACGATCACGGCCACCAACCGGGGCGATCGCCCCATCCAGGTGGGTTCGCATTTCCACTTTTTCGAAACCAACCGCTTCTTGTCGTTCGCGCGCGCTGAAGCCTTCGGCTACCGGCTGGATATCCCATCCGGCTCGGCGGCGCGCTTCGAGCCGGGAGAAACCAGGTCCGTGCGTCTCGTGGCCCTTGCCGGAAAAAAACGCGTGCTTGGCCTCAACGGCCTGACGCAAGGGGAGATCGGCGAGACGACCCTGAAGGCGGCCCTTCGA
>JAIRZC010000028.1 GCA_031267455.1 Accumulibacter sp.
ATGGAAGCCCTTTGACGAAACCAATTACGCGAGCCGCCTGTGCCTTGGAATCGACCGTAAACGTAATGGAATCATCATGCTGGATTCGGATATGGTCGAAGGCACCGAGTTCCAGCTTATGTACCGCACGCCAGACCTCGACTATATGCCCAACCGCGTCGAAAAGCTCTGGCCGGAAGGGCGCAGACCCGTATTTGCCTTTTACATCAACTGCGCGGGCAGGGCGGCCGCCTATGCGGGACTTGATCTCGAAGATGCTTTCGTCGTTCAGGAAATCGTCGCGGACCGCGTTCCGCTGATGGGAATTTATGCCGGTGGGGAAATCGCTCCGGTCAATGGCGTTCCGACTTCCCTGAGCCGGACGGGGGTTCTATGCCTGTTCAGTGTACCTCAATAAACAAGATGAAAACGACAGACTCCGATAAAAGGCCGACAATGCCCGAAATGAAGACCCTGCAAAGCGAAAATCACTACTTGCGGGGCATTACTTCGCAAACCATGTCCCGAATCGTCCTGGTCGATACGCAGATGATCGCCATCCGTCACGAACTGGAGCAAAAAAGGCGCGGTTTTCAGCTGATGTCCGAGCTTGCGCTCACGATGATGAGCTACGAGGCCGATTACAGGAACGATTTCGTCGTTGTATGCCGCCGCATCAATTCCGCGCTCAACATGCAGCGTACCGTCCTGCTCGCCCCCTGCAAAGACGAGGAAAGCGTTTTCAGCGTCATGATCTCCCAAGGCTATTCCTCGGAAGAACAAGACAGAATCATGAAGATGAAAATCCGCATTGATGAAAAAGCCCTGCTCGACCCCATCAATCCCGTACTGATTACCGGCGCAACACCCGATGACTATCTTGGCTCATTCCGGAAAATCCTTGGCTTACCCTACCTGATTTCATCGCCCATCCTGCTGCACAACGAACTCATCGGAATCCTCGTGACTGGCCGAATCGATGAACAGATGCCTTTCATGCCGCGTCTTGGGCGTAGCGACGCGGAAACCGTCCAGACGGTGGCTTCGTATCTGGCCGCGATACAGGCCGGACACCGTCTCATCGAAGCCGAAAACCTGGCGAACTACGACCCGCTGACGCGTCTGCCGAACCTGCGGCGAATGAAGGAGGGTTTACATCAAATTCTGACGATGTCTCGGCGCAACGGGACGCTTGGCGCGGTACTCTTCATTGACCTCGACGGCTTCAAGACAGTCAACGATACTTATGGGCACGCGACCGGCGACGCCGTGCTGCACTCGGTTGCTCAGCTTCTTTCCGGATCGATGCGCGAATCGGATCTCATCGGGCGAATAGGCGGCGACGAATTCATTGCCGTTCTTTCCAACCTCACGTCCAAGAACGATGCCGTTTTCGTCGCCAAGAAAATCATAAAGAAGCTCGCTCATCCGATCGATGTATTCGGCTCGGCCCGCTGCAGGCTCGGCGCAAGCATCGGTATCTCGATTTTCCCGAACGGCGCGCAGAACGAAGCTTCGCTGATAAAGGCCGCCGACGAAGCGATGTATTCGGTCAAAAAGGCGGGAAAAAACGATTATGCCGTAGCGGACCCGGAAAGCTCGATTACCTCCTGAAAGCGTAAAGCGCGATCCGGCATGCGCTTTCAGGGAGAAGACACGAAAAATCCGCCCCAAGCGTCCGGTGGAAAACCCGTAGCCCAAAGCGGTGAGCTGAGTTTCGACGAAAACGGGACGCCGTTTTCAAAGCGCTATGATGACATCTATCACTCTGTCTCTGGCGGTCCCGCGCAGGCGGTTGATGTTTTCCTGGCTGGAAATGCGCTTCCCGGGCGCTGGCGCGCAAAAAACCGTTTCACTGTTCTCGAAACCGGATTCGGCCTGGGTCTCAACTTCCTTGCAACCTGGAAAGCTTGGAGGGAAGACGAGGCCGCGTGCCATGAACTCTCTTACCTCTCGATCGAAAAACACCCACTGACTGTCGAAGAGCTTGCGCAAGCCCACGCCCTCTGGCCTGAATTCTCCGCACTATCCGAAAAGCTGCGCCGCCGTTGGCCGCCCGTCCCGACCGGAACCCTCATCGATGAATCTGAAGCACGTCTGAGTCTTCATCTATATTTCGGCGATGCCGTCGACATCTTGCCCATCCTCGAAAAAAAGGCTGTCAAGGCGGATGTTTTTTATCTCGACGGTTTTTCCCCCTCGAAAAATCCGGAACTCTGGACGCCGGAAATCTGTCGCCATCTTGCGCGCCTTGCCGCTCCCGATGCCACCCTGGCGACTTGGACCGTCGCCGGAAGCGTTTGCGCCGCGCTGGCGGCGGCGGGATTCTCTGTCGAAAAACAACCAGGCTTCGGTAGGAAGCGTCATCGCCTGACAGGGCATTATTGCGCGCCTCTCCCAAAACATCCGCCACCCAATACGAATACCCCTTCCCTTTTTTCTCAGAAGGACGAAAGAAACCCAAAGCCGAATGAGGAGTCGTTTACGGAAGATTGCCCTTGATCGCGATGCGCGCAAAGTATTGCCCAATTCCATCTCTGAATCGACGGCGCCCACAGTTCCGACGGCTTCGTTCAGCGTCGATCGCACCGGAATCGGCCTACGCTCGATCCGAGGTTGCCATGCCGTGTGCCCGTCTCAGCGCGAGATTATGCCACAGGGGTAGATAAGGCCGATCTGACGCGGTGTTCGGTATACCTCTTCGTCATGCAGACGGGCGGTTTTCCAGCGATCATCGAAGTGCTCTTTGTTTCCGGCGCGGACTGGCAAGAAGCCTTGAGCTTCAACCGTCCGAACATATGCGGTTGCCGTAAATGCAGAGAGAGGAGGTTTGATTATGGCGGAATGCAAGAATTGCCACTCGCTGCGGATCATAAAAAGCGGGTTTGCGCGTGGAAAGTAGTGGTACAAATGTAAAGAATGCGGCGTACATTTTGTCGAAGGCGACGCGTGGACGAGCGACAAAACCGCGGCGTTGAAAGCGCTGTGCGTGGTGTTTTATTCGTTGGGCAAAAGGTCTTACAACCTGCTGGGGAAGATTTTTGGGCGCAACCGTTCGCTGATATACCGCTGGATTCGTGAGGCGGGATTCCGTACCGGGGAGCCGGCGATTGACGGCGAAATCACTGAAATTAAGTTCAACGAAATGGGGCATTTTTTGAGTCAAAAAAAGGAAACTTTGTCTCATCAAAGCCATTGATCGCGGCAGCCGGAGGGCGATCGCATGGGTTCTCGGCGGTCGTGATAACGCAACTTTCCGGCGATTGTATGACAAAGTAAAGCACTTGAAAAACTGCCTGTTTTATACGGACAAAAGGGAGGCATTTATAAAGGCTTTACCACCGAAGTGGCATGATGGGTAGATCCGGGACGCTTTACGATTGAGCAAAACAACGGCAACACACGACATCATTGGGGCGATTTACGCGACGAACCAAGGTCGTCTCGAAGAGTAAAGAAAGGGTGGATTTGGTAGATATATTATTTGCGCATAGAGGCGAAAACAGTCATCGCAAAACTAAAGGCAGCCGGATGGACGCTGGATCGAATCTCCGGCAGCCATCACATCATGATGAAAGAGGGGAAGGCGGTTTCGGCGCCGACGCATGCCCGTCGGGATATTGGCGCGGGCCTTTTATCCGCGATTGTCCGGGAAAGCGGCTTAAAGCTGAAATAAGGAGACATCATGGGAATTTGTTATCCCGCAAAAATCGAACCGCAGGCCGACGGAGGTTTTTTGACCAGTTCGTCGATTTAGAAGACACCTTCACCGAAGGCGAAACACTGGAAGAAGCCCGATTCAATGCGGTTGAAGCGCTTTCCGAAATGCTGGATTTCCACCTTGAAGCAGGCCACGACTTTCCCATTCTAAGCCTTTTCGTTCCCGGCGCTTACTGCATCGCGCCTGGGGAAGGCCTCTACACGATGAATAACGCCTTACCTCCCCGCTTCAAGGCGACGATATGGCGCTGCGTGAAATGTGCTGTGTTTGACGCGCGGGAAATTCATGCGGGCGCCCATTTTCCATTTTTGTCTTTACGAAAACTTCTTTATCTGGGAGAGTCTGACCCTGACTTGCTGGTTCTCGCCACAGAGCGCCCGGAGCGTGTTGCCGTCCGTGATGGCGATCGCGAGGCAGGGGAGGAGGGACGTCCGTTCAAGGCTTCTTCTTCAATCGCTTGAAGTTGTTGCACCCACTCCAATTTCAATTTTTTGGCGTTGCAGGTAGCGAGGGATCTTCAATCGATCGAAGTTGACGCACCCACTCCTGTCCTCCAAATCACAGGCTTTTTCAAAGTACAAGAGTGCCTGGTCAATATCTTTCCTTGTGCCTTCCCCTTTTTCGTACAGGACGCCCAGCTCGTCGCAAGACATACCGCTTCCGCCATCGCAGGCTTTTTGGTGTAACGCGACCGCCTTGAAGCTGTCTTGCTTGACGCCCTCTCCCCATCTGTACATGGAGCCCAACATGCCGCAACTCGCAGCGCTTCCGCCATCGCAGGCTTTTTGGAATAACGTGGCCGCCTTGAAGTCGTCTTGTTTTACCCCCTCTCCGACTTTGTACATGAAGCCCAACATGCCGCAAGCCGCATCGCTTCCGCTGTCGCAGGCTTTTTGGTAGGGCTCGACCACCCTGAAATCATCCTGTTCCGCTTGGGCATGAGCCATTAGGGGCAACATCAAACAAAATACCGCAACCCCTCTCCGTAGTTTCCCGAGAATGTTTTTTTGAGCGGGATACATGGTTTCCATAATCAAAAATCCTCGCTTCTCCAAACTTTCAGAACGCGCCCGAAAACCTCGAAATCCATATCGGGCGCAATGGTCCAGGACTCGTATTCCCTGTTCGCGGATAGGGCGCGAAGCCCTTGCCCCGGAATTCGTTGCAGGCGTTTTATAAAACCTTCTTTCTCGACCCGGAAGAAATAAATGGCGTCGAATTCAACCGCATTTATTCCCGTATCCACAATCAGCGGATCTCCGGGATTGAACATGGGTTTCATCGAATCGCCAAATCCGGTGACGATACAAAGGTTGCTTGCGCCGGTATGGCTTTTGACGTTCTTGTTCAGCCATTCCCTGGATACACTCCAGCTTTGAATGATTCCGGGCTGGTCTCTTAATATCAGCCCACTCCCCATACCGCCGTCCGTGTCGAACTGGTTGAGCACCATACTGTCTTTGAAATAAGGAAGCCCCCGTTGCGGCCTGTTCAGCGTAAGTGTCCGCGAATTTTCAACGGACATTTCGCCTTTTCCTGTTTTTATCCAGACTGCCGAGCAGCCTATTTCTTCTTGAGCAAGAATCATCCCTCTCGTTGAAAGGCCCCGTGATTCCCAGTTATTCACAGTTTGAGGTGACAGACCCAAAAGTTTAGCCAGGTTTGTTTGGCCCTCAATTCCTTGAAGTATCTTTGCGGCTTTATAGAGCCGTTCCATTTGTTTGTGCATTAGAAAATTATCCCCTTACGACATTGAATGTGTTACACGTACTATTGACTTTCCGGTAAACGTTATGTTTAATCCAAGGGTGAGCGCAAAATCCAGTGATAAAGAAATCATTGGCGAACTCTGAGTACCAGCGAAATTGGCAAGGCTTCTGGGTTTTGAAGAAGGAAAAGGAACTCAAAGAGTATACAACTGGGTATCCAGGGGAATTCTATCAAAAGTAAAGGGGCTGTACTAGATTATCCATGATGTTAATGTAAAGTATGGTGATAACTCACTGTAAATTAAAGAAAAGTATCCAGCGAAAGCTGCTCGATGATCAGCAACGTATTCAGGAAGGAATAAGATGGGCAAAGGCAAATGATTATGAGGGGCAAGACATATTATCTGATGCAAACAAATGGGGGTGGCTTTTCGAAGAAAACCCATTGGATGAATCTCGTCCCGGAATAGGGGATATGATAGACGACTATTTCGACGCTGCCCAGCGCTACCTTCCGCGCCGCGACCCCTTGGCGCTGGACTTGGACGGAGATGGGCTGGAAACGACCGGATTCAGCGCCCAGAACCCGATCTGGTTCGACCATGATATCAATGGATCCGCTGAAGGCACCGGCTGGCTGAATTCCGACGATGGTTTTCTGGTTCTCGATCGAAACGGGAATGGAACGATCGACGACGGAAGTGAACTCTTTGGCGACCACACCCCGCTTAATGACGGAAGCGGAAACGCCGCGAACGGCTTTGCCGCACTTGCGCAGGAAGACAGCAACGCAGACGGCCTCGTCAACAACCAGGACGCCCACTGGAACGACCTTCGAGTTTGGCGCGACCTCAACCAGGATGGCATTTCCCAGAGCGGTGAACTCTTCACGCTGAGCGACATCGGCATTACCGGAATCAACATCGCCTCGGAAGGCGCCTCCAACGACCAGGGCAACGGAAACCAGGTTAGCGCAACCGGAAGCTTTATTTGGGCAGATGGCCACGAAGGAATCGTCGGAACGGGCCAGGCCGGCGACATCGATTTCTCCGTCGACACCTTCCACAGCACTTTTACCGACACGATCGAGCTTATCGACGGCGTTGAAGAATTAC
>JAIRZC010000047.1 GCA_031267455.1 Accumulibacter sp.
GTAGGTGGAGTCCCAAGCGTATATGGAGACGTTAAGCAGGAAGGAAACCAGCCAGATTGTCGTTATCAGGGCTAATGAATCAAGGCGTTTTACGTAGAAAAAATAAAGCAGGAAGGGGAAAACGATATAAAACTGCTCCTCAATTCCGAGGCTCCATAAATGCTGGAGCGGCTTCAAACCGGCTTCAGTATCGAAATATCCGCTCTCTTGCAAAAACAGAATGTTCGATATGAATCCAGCGCCCCCGGCCATATGCTTTCCGAGCAACCTGTATTCGTCGGAAAAAAGGGCGAACCATCCGAAACAGAAAGCGGCAAGCAGAACGACAAAAAGAGCGGGGAATATCCTTCGAATACGATGTGCATAGAAATCGGCAAAGCTAAAATCTTTCCGTTCAAGGTCGTCCAGAATGATCCCGGAAATGAGGAAACCTGAAATGACGAAAAAAATATCGACGCCGACGAAACCGCCCCGCACCCGCTCTGGAAAAGCGTGATAAGTGACGACCGCCAGCACCGCCAGCGCCCTTAAACCATCGATATCTTTTCGGTAAACCATGGGTTGTTAAACGGCAGATACTCCCGATGCGTGAGAGTTCGGTGAGATACCCCAGGAGCCTTTGAGAGGGTTTTACTTCTCGCCACTCGTTTCACCCGCACCCTTTTTCATCGCTTTTCCTTCGGCGGCGCGCTGCTTTCTGACCTCTTTCGGGTCGGCGATCAGGGGACGGTAGATTTCGACGCGGTCCTTGTCCCTCAGCGGTGTATCAAGCTTCGAGAGTTTTGAGAAAACACCGAGCTTGTTCTTTGACAGGTCGATTTGCGGGTATTTCAGGAGGATTTCCGAACTTTCGATGGCCTGTGCGATCGTCGCGCCTTCAGGCAGGCGAACGGTAAAAATCTCCTGTTTTTCCTTCAGGGGATAGACAAGATCGACCGTAATCCAATCAGCCATTTACTCCCCCATAAACCTCGTCCGCGCGCTTCACGAAAGCCTCCACAAACGCATCCGCGAGGGTCCCCAGCATCGGAGCGAGAAGTTTTTCGAGCACGCCGCCGGAGAAAGCGTAAGACAGGGCGAAATCGACTTTGCACGCGTTTTCGGCAAGCCGATTAAAATTCCAAAGCCCATCGAGATGGCGGAAAGGCCCTTTCAGGAGCTTCAAACTCATCCTTTCGGGGTAGTCTTTCTCGTTCTCGGTTGTGATGCAGGAGCGAATGTTCAGAAAATCGACGTACAGCGTCGCTATCGTTTTTTTGTCGTCGCGGTAGTCCACGCGAGTCCCGCCGCACCACGGCAGAAATTTCGGATAGCTCTCAATGTTCTCGACGAGATCGAACATCTGTTTTGCGGATCGTTCGATCAAAAGCGATTTTTCGACTCTGGCCACCCGTATCGTTCCTCCGAATCCTGTATTATTGGGACTAATCTCGAAGATCGAGATTGAATGCGTTCTTGCCTGCGACGACGCGCCGAAAATTCAGCCGCGACCCTTGAAATTATAACATCGCCGATTGTACCGCCATGAGTATCGTCTCGAACAGAAAAGCTTTCCACGACTATTTCATCGAAGAGAAATTCGAGGCCGGAATTTCGCTGGAAGGATGGGAAGTCAAGGCGATTCGCTCGGGACGCGCCAATATCAGGGAATCCTATGTCATCCTGAATAATGGTGAGATGTTTCTGTTCGGAATGCATATCACGCCACTTTCCGAAGCGTCGACCCATGTCAGGCCAGACCCGATACGCACACGAAAACTACTCCTTCACGCCAGGCAAATCGGCAAACTGATCGGTCGCGTCGAACGCGCCGGATATGCGCTCATTCCGCTCGACCTGCATTTCCTGCGAGGTCGGATCAAAGCCGAAATCGGCCTGGCCAAGGGAAAAAAGCAACACGACAAACGCGAATCGGAAAAAGAGCGCGATTGGAATCGCGAAAAGGCGAGAATCATCCGCCAGCACGTTTCATAAATCGCGCCTGACTTGTCATTGTCGAATCCGCTTCTGGCGCATTGCATTCAATCATCATTGCTTCGCTCGGGAAGCCTGCCAAGATTTGTTCGCTATTCAGCCGCCTTGAAGTTGTAAACCGGCTTGATACGGCACAGAATATCGGCTGTCGGTCCGATCTGCCGGACGATCTCGTCCGTATGCTTGTACGCCATGGGCGCCTCGTCGAGCGTGTCCTCGGCCACGCAGGTCGTGAAGACGCCTTCCATTCCCGCGCGATATTCATCCATCGACAGTTGTTTCCTGGCCGCCGTCCTGCTCATCAGTCGTCCGGCGCCGTGTGGCGCGGAGCAATTCCACTCGTCGTTGCCTTTGCCGACACAGATCAGACTGCCGTCACGCATGTTGAGCGGTATGAGCAGTTTTTCGCCCGCCTTCGCCGAGACAGACCCTTTGCGCAGGATCATCGAATCCGTGTCGATGTAGTTGTGGATCGTCGTAAACGCATCCACGGCAGCCAGTCCCATTCCCGTCAGGATTACGTCCATCATTGCCTTTCGGTTCAGCGCGGCAAAGCGCTGGATGATCTTCATGTCATGGATGTAATCATCGAACAGATCGCCTGTGACGTAAGCGAGGTTCTTCGGGATCGACACTTTTGATGCCGATTCCGCCTTCAGGCGCTTGACCGTTTCCTCGATTTCCTTCGTGCGGCCTTCGGCTTT